>SOKM01000328.1 GCA_004375785.1 Candidatus Cloacimonadota bacterium
GGTCGGGGATGTGCCGGATTATGGTAAGACCGTTCCTCCGGAAAAGAATGTTGGTGCCTTTATTATGAAGCCAGAGGGACATGCTCGTATCTTTGGAATGGGTCGTGCGGATGGTCCTTTCCCAGAACATTACGAGCCACTTGAATCCCCTGTCGAAAACTTACTTTCCAGTGTTCAGAACGACCCTGCAATAAAGCTCTGGGATTCTGAAATGGATAAAGTGGGAACAAGTGATAAGTTCCCCATTATCGCAACAACATACAGAGTGACAGAACACTGGCAGGCAGGTCAGATGACAAGGAATCTTTCCTGGCTCGTCGAACTAGTCCCTGATATGTTCTGTGAAATGAGCAAATCTCTTGCTAAGACAAAAGGTATCAAGAACGGTGATAAAGTAAAGGTCAAATCTGCAAGAGGTGAGATAGAAGCCTATGCACTCGTTACACATAGATTTCAGCCTTTCAAACTTAACGGTAAGGTTGTCGAAGAGGTTGGACTCGCATGGCATTTCGGTTACATAGGTTTAAGTAAGGGAGATAGTGCAAACTGCCTGACACCGCATATAGGGGATGCCAATACAATGATTCCTGAATACAAGGCATTCCTGTGCGATGTGAAAAAAGCTTAAGGGAGGTAATATAAAATGACTGAGAAAGCAATACTTTTTGACCTTTCCAAATGTGCAGCTTGCAGGGGTTGTCAGGTGGCTTGCAAACAGTGGAACAATCTCCCTGCCGAAAAGACTACCTTCTTTGGTGGTCCTGGTTATCAGAACCCCAAAGACCTCTCTCCTCAAACCTGGACACTTGTGAAGTTCTTTGAGAAGAGAAATAATGGTAGTCTTATCTGGGCATTTAGAAAACACCAATGTATGCACTGTAATGATGCTGCTTGCATCGCTGCCTGTCCTGTAACACCTAAGGCAATGTCAAGAGATGAGAAATATGGTTTTGTCTTTGTTGACAAGGAGCGCTGTATTGGTTGCGGCGCCTGCGCAGAATACTGTCCTTTCGGGATTCCGCATATAGATGAAAAGGAAGAGAAATCGAAGAAATGCACCTTCTGTATGGATAGGATTCCAGAAGGGCTTGAGCCAGCCTGTGTAAAGACCTGTCCAAACGATGCCCTTGTCTTTGGTGACAGAGATAAGTTGCTCAAAAAGGCTGAAGCAATTGCGAAGGAACTAAAAGGTACAGGAAAGACACCTTACGTCTATGGTAAGAAGGAACTCAAGGGGATGCATTCAATCTATGTTCTTCCAGAAGGGCTCGACTTCTATGACCTGCCAAAAAACCCGAAAGTTCCGGAGGACCTTGGGTTGCTTGAAAATCTTCTCAAGCCTTACAGCGCTGCCACGCTTACTGCTGCAGCAGTTGGACTTGCCCTGGCGTATTTGAAAACGGTCAGACAGGAACGAGTAAAAGAACAAGAAAAAAAGAATGGTTAATGCATCGATTGAAGCACAGCGAAAACAAATGGGGTGGGTATTTTGCCTACCCCTCAAAAAAAGGAGGAGTTTTAATGAAAGGATTTATCCTTATCGCTCTGTGCCTCTTTATCTTTTCGCTCCCTCTTCTTGCACAGGATGAAGGAGTGCTGGCGCATTACGGCACGCTGAAAATCGGGGGTGTAATGCAGAGCACATTTACGTATGAAATGGATACTACCCTTGATGCGCAGACATATTTTGCATTAAAGAGAAGCAGATTACTCTTCTGGGGAACGATTGTTACAGATCAAATCAAATATTTCATACAGACTGAGGGACTTGCCTCGCCATACATACTTGACACCAAACTCATCTTTGATGGTTTTATCCCCCAAACGAGTGTTGCCATCGGTCGTTTCTGTCCTGCTTTTACACATTACATGCCGCGCTCAACAGCAAAGTTGGATTTGATAAACTACCCATTGATTGTCCAAAACTATGCAATGTGGAAACAGTGTGGTGCCCAGACAACAACGAAGACAGACTATATTGATTTCAACCTTGGTGTTTTCAATGGTTATGGTTCATCAAGAACTAGTGATAACAATGATGCAAAGGATGCACTTGTTGCTACAACAATAAAGGCTGCTGAATTCATAAAATTCATTGGTTACGGTTGGTTCGGCAATATGCTTATGGCTGATGAAACAGATTTAGCGTCAAACAGATTCGGTGGTGGTGCCATAGTTAATTATCCATTGAACGAACAGATGTCTGTGACTGTCAAGGGCGAATACGTTATGGGAACCAATGGAATGGGAGAAGGGATTGACGATCTAAAGAGCGCTGGTTTCTATGGCCATGTAGGGTTTAATGTTAATCCCCAGATAGAGCTGCTTGGTCGATACGAGAACTTTGACCCAGACGCTGATACAGATTATGATGCAATGACCTGGATAACTGGAGGAGCTAACTATCGCTTGGACGGTGAGCATGCAAAGATTTCAGCAAACTACATAATGAAACAAAGTGAAGTGGCAGCGGGTGTAGATGATGTCATGGATGACCAGTTTATAATGCAGTTCCAGTTATTCTTCTAATCCTAACTAAGATTTAAGGATGGGGCAGATTTCAACATCTGCCCCATTCTTATATAAACATCACTGAAAAATAAAAATGTAGCCGCAGGCTTTAGCCTGCGAGAATTTCATTATGCCAAAAATATTCTCTTTCGTGGGAAATTCAAATAGTGGTAAAACAACGCTCATCTCAAAAATAATCACTGAACTAAAGAAGAGAAACTACACTGTAGGTGCTCTCAAAAATTGTTCAAAAGGATTTGAGATAGACAAAGAAGGAAAAGATTCCTACATCTTGAAAGAAAAAGGAGCTGACCCCGTTCTTCTAATTTCAAAAGATAATATTGCACTGTTCAGGAGGAATAACGGAGATGAACCGAAGGAACTCATCAAAAGATATTTTCATGACAGAGATTTTGTAATTATAGAGGGAGGGAAGGGGTGGAATGGTTTTAGGAAGATAGAGGTAATGGGTAATGAAAAAAAGAGGCTAAAACTTGATGATAAACCCATAGCCATTGTTTCTGATGTAGAAAATGATACTGATGTGCCTCTTTTTAAAAAAGATGATATTGAAAACATTGTAAACTTTTTGGAGAAAGAAGATGGATGAGAATATAATACTTAAAGTAAATGGTGAAGATGTTGAGATGAACAATTTTGTAAGGAAGATTATTACAAATGTCAACAAAGCTATCGTTATAAGCCTGAAAATGGAAGAGAAAGAAATAAAAACCATAGAGATAGAGATTACACTGAAATAGACAATAGACCACAGATATAAGACTAACGACCATAAAAGACTGAAGAGGGAAAAGGGATGAGAGAAGAGGGAGTAGCGAAACTTGTTTCGCGCTTAAATCGCAGAGCGAGCTCTGCTACTCCAGATATGTGTGTGTCTTATGTCTCTGGTCTCAAGTCTAAATTATAACAAGGAGAGTGATTAAGAATGTTTGGTGGTGGAATAGGCTGGCAGGAAATAACATTAATACTGCTTGTAGTCCTTCTACTTTTTGGAGCTAAAAAGATTCCAGAGGTTATGCGTTCATTTGGTAAAGGTATTAAAGAGTTCAAGAAAGGTATGAAGGATGTCCAACGAGAGATAGAGAAAGACGACGAGGAAGACAAAGAAAAAGAGAAAGAAAAAACAACATAGTGGCATGTGCCTCAGCCAAAATTTTCAAATTTTTTATAGGAAAAACTATACGTCTTGATAGGTGAGGCTTCCAGCCTTGTTGTGAGTTGTAAGGCAGGATGCCTTACCTGTTTTATTAATCTGATTAAACCCGTAAATCTGTGTTCATCTGTGGCTAAATTTTTTTCTTGACAAAATTAGCATTTTATGCTACATTTTTCTTAATGAGATATGGTTGACTGAATATTTACTTTATGACTGAGCGGAAGAAATAATTGATAATTTCTACCAAAAGGAGGTATGATGAAGTATTTCATAAAGAATAGAGGTTTAATTATAGGACTCATTTTTCTCATTCTATTATCAGTGTCAGGATTGGTTGTGATGAGCACAGCAGAGGAAAAACAAGAACCATGCTTCTTTAAGAGTTTGCATCACACAGGAGAGGGTATGCGATACTGGTATGAAGAGCAGGGTGGTTTTATGGAGATAACAGGTGTTCCGTATAACGAACTCGACTGCAAAAAATGTCATGTAAAATCCTGTGAACCATGCCATGCAAAAACTGAAGATGGAAAGTGCTCCTATAGTCTGGAGAAGGCAAAAGACATAAATACCTGTTTAGCCTGTCATTCCAGAGAGAAGGTTACTTTCAAAATTGGCAAAGAGAAAGATGCCCTTGATATTCATATAGCAAGCGGCATGGTTTGTGTAGATTGTCATAAAGCTGAAGATGTTCATGGTGATGGAACACTCTATCGCACTATGCGTGACGAAGGGGCTGTAAAAGCTACCTGTACGAAGTGTCATCCTCCTGAAGATGAACCAATCAGACCACATAAGGTACATAAAGGGAAACTGGATTGTGCTGCCTGTCACGTAGCCAATACCACTACTTGCTTGAATTGCCATTTCAGCAAATTCTTAGAGACTGGGAAAAGGAAAGGGAATTTCTTCCCACCTATACAGGATTGGTTGCTTCTGGTTAATTATAAAGGGAAGGTTACCTCTGGAAATGTGCAGACACTGGTCCATGAGAAGAAAACATTCATTACCTATGCTCCATATTTCACTCATGCGGTGCAATCAAAAGCCAGAGGGTGCACAGCCTGCCACGCTAACGAAGCAGTAATGCTTATCAAGGAAGGTAAGTCTGTTCCTATGGCAGAATTCAAGGATAACAAAATGGTTTCCTGGAAAGGTGTTGTCCCACTTGTTCCTGACCAGTTGAAATGGGATTTTGTAGATAAGGATGGCGATAACTGGGTTCTTCTTAAGAATGACGAAAAGCCGATGTTGCAGTATTCCTGCTATGCAGAACCCTTTACAGAAGAGCAGATTAAAAAAATGGTTATGCCATTTAAAAAATAGTTCATAACCCCGTTAGAAAAATGTTTTCTAACGGGGTATGTATGAAAATCGTAACCAGTGGGTTGTTTCTACCAATGATAGTTTTTTTTGTAATACGATTTAGTTGACTGAATATTTACTTCCAATTTCTCAAAATCCCTTTTGATTATGAAATTTAATTCTCTGTGTTTTTTGTGGTTTAAATCTTTTTACATAAAATAATGAAAAAGAAATTTTTTAAGGTTATAACGCGAGAGAAAGCCCTTTCTCTATTTGAAAATATCCCGTTAAAAGAAAAAGAGAGGATAAAGACAAAACATTCACTTGGAAGGATTTCAGGATGCAATGTGGTTTCTCCCTGCGATGTTCCCAATTTTGACAGGTCAACTATGGATGGCTATGCTGTGATTGCGGAAGATACCTTTGGTGCTACTGAAGAAACACCCATTTCACTCACGCTACAGGGTGAAGTCATTATGGGTTGTGAAACAAAAGAGAGGATGCAAAAGGGAGAAACAATCGCAATTCCAACTGGTGGTATGCTTCCGCAAGGAGCAAATGCTGTTGTGATGATTGAAAGGACGAAGAAAACGGAAAGAAATATCCTTGTTAAAAAATCTGTTGCTCCAATGGGGAATGTTGTTATGAAAGGAAGTGATATTAAGAAGGGTGATAAGCTCCTTGATGTGGGAAGAAGGATAAGAGCACAGGATATAGGAGTACTTTTTGCCTGCGGAATCACTGAGATAGATGTTTTTAAGAAACCTCTTGTTTCCATTATATCTACAGGTGATGAACTTGTGCCGTCTGAGAAAGAGCCCAAATTGGGAGAGATTAGGGGAATAAATACATACACGCTATATACATTAACAGAGAAGTATGGAGGAGAACCTGTTGATTTTGGTATAGTGAAGGATTCTATGAGCAAACTGAATGAAAGTATAAAAGAAGGATTATCTCAATCTGATATAATCGTTATCTCCGGTGGTAGTTCTGTTGGCACAAAGGACATTACCCTTGACTGTATTTCTTCATTCGATGATTCAAAAATTCTAACAAATGGGCTTGCATTAAAACCGGGTAAACCTACGATTCTTGCGATGATTAACAATAAACCTGTGCTCGGTCTTCCAGGACATCCTGTTTCCTGTATGGTGATATTCTACCTTATTGTTCGACCTTTAATTTTTAGAATGTTATCTTATAAAGAAGGGTTTGAGGATAAGACCATTATAAAAGCGAAGATTTCTCAAAATATTCCATCTGTCTCTGGAAGAGAAGAATACATAAGGGTTAGCTTAAAAGACAAAAACGGTGAGATGTTTGCAGAACCTGTTCCAGGTGGCTCAAGTATCATCTCAAGCCTTTCAAAATCCGACGGCCTCGTCAGAATTGACCTTGAGAGCGAAGGCATAGAAAAGGGCAAGATGGTGGACGTGATTATATCGCATTTTTAATTTGCATTTTATCTTTTTTTATGATATATTGCCCGCGATGAAAAGAAAGGTGTACCTGAAAAAGACCGATTGGAAAGATGCACTCAAGATGCTTCATAATGAATTTTCTTCTATTTTTCCTTTAGAATCAGAGATAGTACCTGTAAAGGATTCCTTACATAGGATAATAGTTAAAGATACCACTGCAAGGCTCTCATCACCCCATTATGATGCTTCCGCAATGGATGGCATTGTTGTTAAGGCAGAGGCAACTTTTGCTGCATCAGCATCGAATCCCAAAAGATTTTCCATAGGAAAGGATGTTGAATTAGTTGATACAGGCGACCCAATAGATGAGGGGTTTGATGCCGTTATTAAAATAGAGGATGTTACGGTTTTAGATGAGAAAACAGTAGAGGTGAAAGGTTCAGTTCCACCTGGGAAGGATGTCCGTTTTACTGGAGAAGATTTCAGGGCTGGCGATATTATCATCTCTCGTAATCATCGTATCAGACCGATAGATATTGGAGCGATGCTCAGTTGCGGCGTGCTTGATGTCGAGGTAAGAAAGAAACCGAGAGTATGTATCATTCCTACAGGTTCAGAGATAGTTGAACCAAAAGAGAAACTCGAAATAGGAGAAATAATTGATTGCAATTCCTATATTGCAGGAGGGATGATTGCAGAGTGGGGAGGAGTACCTGATAGAAATCCTATTGTAAGAAACGATAAAAAAGAAATTGAAGTAGCAATAAAAAAAGCGGTCTCGGAAAATGAAATTGTTATCGTAATTGCGGGCTCGTCTGCTGGTTTAGAGGATTATACTGCTACTATTGTAAAAAAGATGGGAAAGATGATTGTTCACGGTGTTGACCTGATGCCTGGTAAGCCTGTAATTCTTGCAAAGGTTGAAGACAAACCTTTTGTAGGACTACCCGGTTACCCCCTTTCTGCCTTTGTCATTCTTGATATTTATGTTAAAGAACTTATTGCTATGGCTCTTGGTATTGCCCCTCAAATGAGAAAAAAGATAAAAGCCATCCTTGAAGAGGACATTGTTTCGAAACTTGGAATGGATGAGATTGTGAGGATGAAACTTTCGAATAGAGATGGGAAACTGCTTGCATCTTCCTTAAAACGGGGTGCAGGTATCCTGAGCAGTTTAGTACAAGCAGATGGTCTCCTTCATAATCCAAAGGATGAAGAAGGGGTAAATGGAGGTAGTGAAGTTGAGATTGAACTTTTAAAAGGAGTAAAAACAGATAGTTAACTTCGTCATTGCGAGGAGCTAAGCGACATGGCAATCTCTGTAGCGTTGGGGCTTGTCCCCAACATTGGTAAATCGAGATTGCTTCGGAAGAGAATATAAAAGAATACTCGCAATGACGTCCTTTTTGGAAATGTAACGCAGTTAACTGAATATTTACCCAATGACCAATAACGAACTAATTGATAGGTACGGTAGAAGGATTGACTACTTAAGGGTTTCGGTAACAGATAGATGTAACCTCAAGTGTATCTATTGTAAGACAGAAGATTTTGAACTTCTCAGGAGAGAAGATATACTGACGCTTGAAGAGACTGCAAGGATTGTAAAACTTGCATCAGAGATGGGTATACGAAATATTCGAATCACAGGAGGTGAACCTTTGATAAGGAGAAATCTCGCACATCTTGTTCAAATGATAAACGATTTGAAGAATATAGAGGATATTTCCTTGACAACAAACGGCATACTTCTTAATGAATTTGCTGAATCACTTTTCAATACAGGTGTTAAGCGTGTTAATATAAGCCTTGATACATTAAAACGAGATAGATTTAAGAAGATAACAAAAAGCGATAGGTTAGGTGATGTTCTTCATGGTATTGAAACCGTGCTCAGGATTGGTTTTTCACCTGTGAAAATCAATGTTGTAGTTATCAAAGGTATAAATGAGGATGAAATTCTCGATTTTGCACGACTAACAAAAGAGAAACCCATATCCGTTAGGTTTATAGAACATATGCCTCTCTCTGAACCCCATTCCTATTTTCCTTTAGACAGTATACGAAAGGAACTTATGAAACTTGGTGAACTTTTTCCAGCATCAAACGTTAAAGGATGCGGCCCTGCAGTATATATGAGATACAAGAAGGCGAAAGGAACCATAGGAATTATAATGCCAATGAGTGAAGAATTTTGTGACAATTGCAACAGATTAAGGTTGTCTGCTGATGGCAGGTTATTTCCCTGTCTTATGGGCGAGAGGTTTATTGATTTAAAGGGAAGGTTACGCAGTGGAGGAAATGATAAAGAGATAAAACAACTTATAAAAGATGCAGTCCTTACAAAGTTCTTATCCCCTGTTGATTCAAAAGGAAACAAAATGATTAAAAAATCAATGGCATCCATAGGAGGATGAAATGAATAAATTAACCCATTTTGATAAATCTGGAAGGGCATCAATGGTTGACATAACCAGTAAGGAAAATACGGAGAGGTTTGCTATTGCAAAGGGAAAGGTTTATATGAAACCTGAGACCATTTCGTTTATTGAGGAAGATAAAGTTAAAAAAGGGGATGTTATTGCTGTTGCAAAGATTGCTGGCATTATGGCGGCGAAAAGGGTTGATGAATTGATTCCTATGTGTCATAAACTTCTGCTCACCAATATAAAGATAGATTTAAATATAAACAGAAAAGAATCATTTCTGGAAATAACCTCTACAGTAAAATCAACAGGAAAAACGGGTGTTGAAATGGAAGCCTTAGCAGGTGTTTCAGTAGCAGCACTCACTGTTTATGATATGTGTAAGGCAGCCGACAGGGGAATGATAATATCGGATATAAAACTCATCGAGAAGCGGGGAGGGAAGAGTGGACACTTTGTTCGTAAAAAGGAAAAAGCTGAAGAGTAAATGAACGCTACGCTGTAAACTAACGCTATCGCTGAGAAACAAATGCACTTTGTGCTGTGAATTAAACGCTTCGCCGAAGGAAAGGCAGAGGAGTGAGATGGGAAGAATTGTTGCAGTTTGTGTGGGAGAAGAAAAAGGGAAGAAGAAAAAGGATGTTGGTAAGGCAATTATAAAAGAAGCATACGGCATTGTCGGGGATGGCCATGCTGGAACTGAAAGAGAGGTTAGTTTACTTGCGATGGAAAGCATTGAAAAGATGAGAAAACTTGGACTGGATGTTGGCCCGGGGGATTTTGCCGAGAACCTAACAACAGAAGGCATAGACCTTGTTTCGTTCCCCATTGGAACAAAACTCAAGATTGGTGAAAAGATAACTGTAGAAGTTACCCAGATAGGGAAAGAATGTCATGACCACTGTGCAATTTATGAGCAGGTGGGTGATTGTGTAATGCCCCGAGAAGGAATTTTTGTAAAAGTCTTAGAAGGCGGTAAGGTTAAACGAGGGGACAGCATCAGGGTAACGGAAGAAGTCTGAAGGGAGAAGAGGGAAGAGCGATGAGGGAGTAGCGAAACCTTGGACTGACGTAAGGAAGGCTTGTTTCGCGCAACGGAGTGACGGTGTGTCGGAGATTAAACGTTTCTCCGTAATAAACGCCTTAGGCTGTGAAACTAATGCTTCGCTGTAAACCCCGTTAAATAGGAGCATTGTCTAACGGGGTAATAAAACGCTCTTCGGGCTGTAAGTGACCAGCAAGGATGAAGGGAGATGAAGGAAAGAAAGGAGGAAATAAGAAAAAAATGCTTAAGAAAATTAGAGGAAAGGTGATAAAACTTGGGGATAACATTGATACGGATGTGATATACCCGGGGCGCTACCTCCCGATTATTGATGCAGAAGAGATGGCTTTGCATGCACTTGAGGGACTTGATCCTGATTTTCCCAAGATGATTCAAAAGGGAGATATTTTTGTTGCGGGAAAAAATTTTGGATGCGGCAGTTCGCGTGAACATGCAGCAACCTGCCTCAAATCTGCTGG
>SOKM01000004.1 GCA_004375785.1 Candidatus Cloacimonadota bacterium
ATGCATCACGAGCCCTTTTGAACATTCCAAGCATATGAGGATAGGTAACTGAGCCAAGTATGGCTATTATGAGAACGAAAATCATCAGTTCAACAAGGCTGGTACCTTTTTTGTAACATCTTCTCTTTTCCTTCACAAACATAGTAACTCCTTTTTTAGATTTCTTAAAATTCTATTGTATAAAAAGCATCTTTCTGGTCATTCTGAAATCTTTCAATTTCAGTTTATAGAAGTAGATACCATTACTGACAAGGTTTTCATTGGTGTTTTTTCCATTCCACCTAACGGTATGGATACCTGGATTTTTTCTTTCATTTACTATTTTTTTAATCAATCGTCCTGCTGCATTATATATAGAAAGTTCCACAAAACCTTTTTCTTTAACCTGATAACAAATTACTGTTGATTTTGTGAAGGGATTAGGAAAATTCTGAGCAAGTCTGTTAACAAAATCTCTTCTTTTCTTTGACTCTTCCACGTTGATAAGTGCATCTATGAATCTTCCATAAATACGATAACTTCCATACGGTGATTCTGCGAAACCTGAATAGCAGAGAAGGAATCTATCACCGTTACTCCAAGTAACAGCGGGTGATTTAGATTCCGCCAGGGGTGGCGTAAAGAGAATTCCATTTGTATCAAGCACAACACCATCCGGACTTACATATGTTCCATAGATTGACTTGGTGCAATAAGACCACCCCGTATAAGGATAAAAGTTACGGGTTTCCAGCCAGACAACGAAAAAGTTTCCTCCACAACTCGCTGTCTGTGGTGCATACTGGTGATACTCCGGTTTATTGGCGATAATGATGTCTACAGAATCCAGGTCATAACCATCAGGTGAAGCCCTTGAGCCATGGATGTTTTCATCAAGGGGACTTTCGTTTCTTCTACTTGCCCAGGTGACGAAATAATTGTTTCCATTAAAGGTGATTGAAGAAGGGTTTTTTGCATAAACATAGAATTGGCTAGAAATAACAAAAAGAGGGGTAATAACGGTTCCATCAGAAGAAAGTCGAACTCCAACAAGTCCACAAATATTAAGATAGCAGACTAACCAGTTTTCACCATCAAAAGAGACTGAAGGAAACCAAGCTGATGTATCAATAATGATACCTTCGGGGTCGAGAAAAACCCCAGAAGTATCAACCCGAACAGCAACAACAGGAGAATGTGCAGGATATGTCTCATCCCACTTTTGCCATACAATAAGAAAGTTCGTGCTGTCGTTAGAAATTTGATGGTTAAAAATATACATTGCATCATTCATATCAAAATAGATTCCATCAGGGTCGAGAACAATCCCGTCTTTTGTTACACGTGTTCCATAGAGACGTGTAATCCAGTCTGCATCCCTGTAATCCTGCCATACTACAAGATAGTAGGGGTTAACAAAATCAACCTTTGGCTTCAACTGTTTATATTTTGCCTGTGAAACAGGGAAAACACCGGGAGGTGTGAGTATGTTTCCAGAAGTATCAATAAGAGCACCGTAAAGGTCAATGTCTTCACCTCTCTCATCCTCCCATACGACAAGATGGTTCTCACCATCAAAACCGACTGCAGGCATCCTCTGATGCTGCGTTGAAAGGGTGATAGGAATACCAGATGAATCAATAGGGCTTCCTGTTATATCCACCCTTGAAACATATATATCATCATCAATAGCATACTTGAATGGATTTCCCCTTCTATCAGTGAATGAGACGAGATATTCACCTCCTCCATACGAGACAGATGGATGTTGAAGCTTTGTGGTTGTATTTGTAAGCAATGGTTTTCCAATCGTATCAAGCACAATTCCTGATGTATCAATTTTTGTAAAATATATTGCAGGCTTAAAGCCGTTTGACGCATTTCTAAAATCTTCCCAGGCAACAAGGAATTCTGACCCATCAAATGCAAGAGAGGGAAATATTTGATTTCCGGAAGCATTCGATATTGATATGTAATTTGTATCGAGAACAACCCCATCAGGTGAAATCATGCAACCGTATATATTCTGTGAAAAATCTCCTGTAAGGTCAATGATATTCCAGACAAGGAGATAGTTCTCTAAACCAAAATATAAAATAGGATTTAAACTAAATTCTTTTATATAAGGATTATTGAAGGTGGTGCAAGAATAGGTTATAAATGTGAGTGGTATGGTGTCAATGATAGTTCCATCTTCTGCAATCCTTGCTCCCCTTATAAATTTATGACAAGAATCCAAGCCAAAACCTTCAAAATCTTCCCATACAACCATATAATTGATTCCGTCATAGGAAATTGCAGGATGCGATGGATTGTTAGCATCTGTAGAAATAAAAACAGGTGTTGAATCCAGAAGAGTTCCCTGAGAAGATACCCTTGCACCATAAATATCTGGATAACCTGCTGGTGCATTGTTCCAGACAACGAGGCAGTTTATTCCGGAAGATGCAACAGTAGGTCGGCGTTTCCATCCCCCTGAATAAGGTTCAGAAATAAGTATAGGTATCGAATCAAGGAGTTCACCGAAAGAGGTCACTCGTGCAGCATTAATTGCCTGACGAGGGTATCCGGAAATGTAATCAGAACCTCGCCATACTACGAGGTAGTTCGTACCATCATAAGCAAGAGAAGGTCGGAAAGTGTAAGGCTCCGCTAAAGATATAGCGAACCCACCCTTATCAAGTATCTGACCATTCTGTGATATCCTGCAGCCTCTAATCTGTGAGTATTCATCCTTTCTTATATCCTCCCATATAACAAGGAAATTTGTCCCGTCAAAAGCAACCTTTGAATTTCGCTGCCAGTTTGAGGTCTTGTTGTAAATCTTTGTGGTATCAATAATGAAGGAATTACCCAGAATAGATGACATTGAAGTTACGAGAAAGAATAGGG
>SOKM01000241.1 GCA_004375785.1 Candidatus Cloacimonadota bacterium
CAAAAGGATCATAATAAGGCGCTTTCATCTCTATAACGCAGAGTATTTTATCACTGGCAGCGGATTCAAAAATGACAATATCAACCCGTTTCCTATCACCTTCTACCGTAGTTTCAACTTCAGCCTGCCCGAGAGGAATATGTTTATCTTTGGTTATATCATTGAGCCACTCTGCAATTTTAGCAGCACAGGTCCATTCTGTTTTGTGGGTAGTGATGTCAAAGGGACTGGGGAATCTTGTCTTTTTACCACTAATTTTGCTTTTTTTCATAAATAGTATTTTTCTGAACAGGTATGAATTTTCTCATTATTTATATCTTTTTTTCCTGGGAAGCTGCTCTAATCGGATGGTCTCTCCTTTTATTTCCTGTTCAAGTTCTTTCTTTGTTGGCAGATACAATTTATATTTTGAAACAAAAACTTTATTGCTTAATCCACCGAGTGCATATTCTATAAAAATCTTACTGCGTTTTGATTCTGTGCAAAGAATAATCCCAACGGGTGGATTTTCATCCTCAAGAATCTCATTATTTTTTATGTAGTTCAAATAGAAGTTCATCTGTCCAACATCTTTATGGTCAAGTTTGCCGACTTTCAGGTCAATCAATACAAGGCATCTCAATATCCTGTGATAAAAAACAAGGTCAATATAGTAATGCTCATTATCAATAGTAATTCGTTTTTGTCTGCCGACGAAGGTAAAACCTTTACCTAATTCAAGTATAAATTCCTGTAAATGGTCTATTAGCTTCCGTTCAAGCTGAGACTCGCTATAGTAATTTTTTTCTGGCAGTCCTAAAAATTCTAAAATGTAAGGATCTTTTATAGCATCTTCCGGCTTTTCTATAAACTGTCCTTTTCGAGCAAGTTGCTTAACCTTTTCTTTATTCTTACTTAAAGCTAATCTCTCAAACAATAAAGAGTCAATTTGACGTTGAAGTTCACGAGTTGACCAGTTATTTTTCACAGTTTCTATTTCGTAAAAATGCCTTGAATTCTCATCTTCGATCCGCATCAAACTCCTGAAGTGGGTCCAGGATAATTCTTTATACAGTGTGGTGATTTTCTTGTCCTCAAATTTGGCACGCGGTGCGTTCCGTTTTTTTCGAGTCAGAGATTCGGTACGCAGTGCGTGCAGTTTTGGATATACCAGATAAAACTGTCTAACTGCTCGTAAATTTCGATCTGTAAAGCCCTTACCAAATCGTTTGGTCAAATCATTTGATAACTTAAGGAGAAGTTTTTCTCCATATTCTGCTCTTTCCTTACCTTTCTGTTCTTCTTCAACTATCAATTTTCCAATATTCCAATAAGTCTCCACAATGATTGTATTTATTTGTCTTACTGTCTTCTTTCTCGCTTCTTCAAGGAGAGTCGAAACCCTCTCCAGAAGCTTTTTGTAATTTCTAGACTTAGTTATTTTTTGCATTTTCATATCTTTGTTTTCGTAAATTTAACACTTTTTCGATTGGATGTCAATACCTATAATGTAAATGGATTGAGGGATTTGACCACATAAAGTATATTGTCTTCGCGGAGCAGGCGACTGATACTTTCATATTACGACATTTATCCAATCAATCGTTCCTTTAATTAAGGACACATCCTCCTACGCTAAAGCTTCGGTGGACATTACCTGCTGAAGCCTTGACGTAAGCGAGTCCCATTTTTGAAACCCCCTTAAATAGGTGAACCGTTTTGGGCGCTAAGCACAAATGTTGGGGACAAACCCCAACGCTTTGTGACACACCCCGTCATATACCATACGGTATATGACACCCCTCTCAAGAGGGGATTACACATCCCCACTCGCAATGACGGATTTCACCCCGTTAAATAGTATAATGTTGTTCCATAATCTTATTTCACAGGGTTCACTAATTATTTTCCATTACTTCTTTCACAATCCTTCTTGCAATTTCGAATGCAGCGGCGATTCTTATTATTAACATCAAGTTGTTTTTACTATATACTTTCTTCAATCAGAAATCAAGAAAATTTTTTTGAGTAAGCTTCAATTTTTTCTTGACAGATTCAAGATTCTTTGTTAGACTTCACAAGCTTTTATGGAGTATGGTGTATAAACAAAAAAGCAAATAAGAATGAACCTACAATTCCCTATATTTAGAGATAAAGGATGTAAATACATCTGTTGGTGTTTTCCAATTAAATTAAAGAAAAAAGAGTGGGAGAGAATTCAAAACAAAGCTGATTGGAAAAGAAATTCTAAGGAAATTCAAATCAAGGAGTCCTTTACTAAAAAGAGTAAAAATTCTTCTTATTTTGTTAAACTTAATCTAAAAAAAACTCGTACAAAATATGAATATTTCTGTATATTTCGGATTGAGCTTGGTAAACGACAAAAGAAGACTATCTCTGACATTGAGAAGGTTTTCGATATTATCTCTACAGTCTATAGAAAAAAAACATTGTGTGCTGTGTGTGCTTTGAATGAATTTAGTCTCAAAAAAACTCGTCCAATAATAGAGATACCCTTTGCGTTCCCAGGAGTGAAAAGAAAAGCTACAAGTTTAGGAAAAGGTTGGGTAACTGGAATCAAACTCGAATTTGAAGAATCAGAAACCGGTTTGGAAAAAGCAAATATTACAGTAGATAAAAAAAATAATAAAATGTTAATTGGAATTAGAAGCTTTAATCAATTCGTTGTCGGACAAAAAATGCCAAAAGAAGTTTTTAAATATGTAAGATTTGTAAACGGCTTATTTATTGAGGAGGTAAAAAGGTAATGTATAAAACCTCTGTTATCACGAAGAATAGAGCTATGAGTAAATTATTTAAAGATGAAATGATGTGTCCAGTTGAGACAATATGTCCTACAATAAGACAAATGCAGCAAGATTTAGTAGTGACAATAGTCAACCTCCAAAGACAAGCCACAAAAGTGCTTCTTCAAAAAAAAGAAAAAATGCGTCAACAGGTAAGACAAATCTCTGAAGCTACTAAAAACATATTAGGTAGGAATTTTGAAGCATACAGTTTTTTTGCGAACGAAGTCTCAAGAATTTCACAAGTTTATGCTGTTTATGCAACAGTGAGGGAAAATATTATTGATTTATGGACTATCGTTGAGAAAGATTTGTACAAAGCAGAGGGTTTGGTAATTGACGTTCAACTCAAATTGCTCAGAAAATTTCCAGATTTATCTTTCGATTTCTTGATATTATCCAAAAACCACCAGAAATTGCAAGAAATCATACCATCAAATAGTATACAAATCTATTTACGTTATTTATAAGTTTTCAATAATGCCTTCAACCACTCAACACAAATTACAGTTCCAGCACAACCTTGACTTTTTGTCAACATTTTATCCAAATACCCCCTATCTTGATTGGGCAACAACAGTATATTTTTATACCGCCGTTCATTTGATTGAGGCAGTTTTTGCATCATTAGGAATTCACTGTGGCAATCATTCTCAGCGACATGGAGAAGTAAACAGTAGACTTCCAACAATTGCTAAACACTATATGCGACTATACAATGCAAGTCGGAGTTCAAGATATCAAATATGGAGACCCTCAGAGAAATATGTGCGAACATTAATTTCAGGGCACTTCAATCCTTTAAGAAATTTTCTTTTGAGAAAAATCTAAAAATTAAACTTTTTTTTTGAGAAATAATAAAAAATATATTATTATAATAGTGGCGGGTAAGTCCTACCGTCAAGCGTGCCACTGGAAAGTGGTATAACCTTACTGTAAGTAAGGCACTGGTAGGGACCGCCTTTTTATTTTTCATTGCCTTTCATTACTTCTTTCACAATCCTTCTTGCGATTTCAAATGCGGCGGCGATTCGGATGATTTTTACATCACCCAAACCTTTTATATCCAAAAATTTCTCTAACGGTTGATTTGCCATACCCCTAAAAGAGCTATACTTAGAGAGAATTTCTTTAGCAATTTCCTCAGCAGATTTGCCTTTGGTCCCGGTTGAGATAAGGATTGAAAGCAGTTCAGTATCGGATAGCGACTCAGGTCCGACTTCTCTCAGTTTACCTCCAGGATGAGTCCAATAGGGTATTTTTGAATCTTTAATAAGATTTTTAGTATCTTTCGCTTTTTTATATTTCAAACTTCACCTCATAAAGAGCATATATTTCATTTTGACCCTTTGCAAATTCTCGAATAACCTCAGGATATTTCTCTAACAGTGTCCTCGATATTTTTTCAAGATGCTGAAATACAAGGCAACGAGATTTTCGTCTTTTTTTCTGCTGCATGTTGGTTTAATATAAATCAACTCTGGGGAAATGTCAAGGAATTTACGAACAAACAAAAAAGGGAAAGGTACATGGGAGAAGGGAGAATTATGAGATTGCTTCGCATAAGTCGAGCAAGAAGAGGAGCTCGCAATAACAAGAAATAACTTAAGCACAAGTTTATTAAATTCTTTCTTGTCTTTTTTAAAATTTTATGCTATAAATAGATCATGAAAAAGAAAATCTACAACACCGACAAGAAAGGTATAGAGGAAGCGATTTCAGTCTTAAAGAAAGGTGGTATCATTGCATTCCCTACAGATACTGTTTATGGCATTGGCGGTGATGCATACGATAAAAGTGCTGTTACAAAAATTTTCAGAATAAAGAGAAGAAAAAGAGAAAAACCTCTGGTTATATTCCTTTCTCAAAATAAACAACTAAATAAGTTCGTAAGAAACCTTAGTAAAACAAGAAAGAAAGTCTATGAACACTTTCTTCCTGGGGAGATAACCCTGATTATGAAAGCAAAAAAAAGTGTCCCCCCGTGGCTTATCAGTAGAGAAAAAACAATCAGTGTAAGAATACCCGATAGCAATTTTCTTAAGAAACTCCTTGTGGGGTTTAAAAACCCACTCGTAACTACAAGTGCCAATATTTCCGGTGAACCTCCGGCGTCAAAATATAGAAACATCAACCTTGATGTAAACTTAATATTAAGGGATGATTCTTTTCCGAGTGGTACTCCTTCGACAATTCTCGATATGTCTCTCTATCCTTTTGTTTTACGAAGAAAAGGGACCATCAGTGTTTTCAATCTTGAGCGTTACATCCCGTCAAAAGTAAGGTTTGATAAATCCATTGTCTTCAATGTGCTCTTTGTTTGCACGGGTAACAGCTGTAGAAGTCCTATTGCCGAAGGAATATTAAAGAAATTTCTAAAGGAAAAGGGATTAAAAAATGTGTATGTTTCATCGTGCGGTATTCTTGCAGGAGACGGATGGCTTCCAACAGAAAATGCTGTCCTATCTGCAAGTGAGCAAGGTTCCGATATAAGAAGTCATCGTTCAAGGGCTATTAACAGAGAAATGGCAGAGGATGCTGACCTTATTCTCTGTATGGAGACATTCCATAAAAAGAGAGTCAATAGCCTTCTGCCTGAAGGTAAAGATAAAGTCTTTCTTCTCTCAGAGTTCGCGGGGAAGAGTGGAGGAATAAATGACCCCATTGGTGGAGATATGCAAATATACAGAAAGGTTACCAGAGAGATTAAACGACATATAAAAGGGGTAGCAGACAATATTGAAAGAAGATTTAGGACAGCAATTATAAAAAAATGACGAAATTCAAAATAACCGTACTCATTCTATTGTCTATTTTACTCTTTTTCACAACTTCAAATCTCACCGCTCAGAAGACACCTACCCGAATAAACGAGGGACTGCTCAAAGAAAGAGAAGGAAAGATAGATGAAGCAATTGAGAATTATAAAAAATACCTGAAAGAACATCCAGAGGATGTAAACATTACAATGCGATTTATGAACCTACTTTTCAGGGAAAGAAGGTATCAAGAGATCATTTCTATCTATTCCAATCTTAACGGTGAATTAAAAAAAAGGAGAGAAGTAGTAACAATACTTGCAAGGGCACATTTCCTCCTTAGTCAAAAAAAAGAGACAGTTCTAACTTTAAGAAGTATTATACGAAATGAAGATAACTCAAAAAACAGTTATCTCTTTGTAGGCAATCAGTTTTTATCAATGGGGCTTATCGATGATGCAAAGAGGACCTTTCTTGATGGAAGAAAAAAATGGAAAAAAACAAGCTTCTCAAGGGAATTATACCTTTGTTATATAAAAGAAGATGCCCATAAAAAAGCAATCAGAGAAATCCTATACTATTACAGTGACAATAACACTGTGAAGGAATGGGTCAAGAGGGAGATAAAAAAACTTGTAAATAAGGACGCATCACTTATTTCAGAACTCGAAAAAATTGCAGGAGAAAATAAGGATTATCAGAAAATTACGGGCGAAATCTTTCTGGAGCTTGGAAACGTAAGTAAGGCAAAGGATTACCTTCTTCAGGCGCTCGACAGCGTTTCTCTGTTAGACTTTGCATCCGTCTGTATAAAGGAAGGGTATTATCAAGAGGCAGAAGAATCACTGAATAAGGTAATAAAAATTGCTACAAAAGAAAGAGAAAAGGAAGAAGCACTCTTTCTTTTAGCCATTACATACGAAAAGATGTCAAGGTTTGATGATGCAATCAAGAAACTTGATAGAATATTGGAAACTGGGAAGTCACTAAAAGATTCTGCCATTGTTGAGAAAGCAAGGATTCTTATATTTGAAAAAAAAGAATTTGAAAAAGGGGTTCGAATCATTGAACCGCTGCTTGAGAAAAAAGGTATCTTAAACCGTAATGGTATTCTTGAAATTGCTATTAAAGGGTATATAAAATCTGGCAGTTTTGATAAAGCGGAAGATATATTAAAAAAAACAACATCACCGCTCTCTATTTATCTTAATGGTGAAATATTGTTTCTTAAAACCTCGTTTGAAGAGTCAAAGGAGGCTTTTCTCAAAGCGGTATTTAAGAGCCTTGATAAGAGTTTTGCGAACAATGCGCTTGAACGGGTAATGATGATAGAGACACTGAAAGAAAAACCTGCTCTCCTTTCACTTGTGAGTGATATAGAGAAAATCATATGGGAAGAAAGATATGATGAGGCGATTGAATTAATTAATGCTTCATTCGATACTTTCAAGGAAAAGGACGAAAGAGCTGCTCTTCTTTTCTATAAAGGGAAAGTATATACTTTTTCAGGTAGGCTCAGCGATGCGGTCTCCTCTTATACAAGCATCATAGGTGAGGATAAGGATAGTCCCTTTTCACCCAAAGCTCTTTATAAGGCTGCAATTTTATGTAAGGAGGAGATAAAAAGTTTAGCAACGGATAAGAATTAATTAAAAAAAATTATTTTTTATTAACCAGAATCAGTAGAAGCGGAGTTGTCGAGAGGTGAACTTGAGACATTATAATGAAAATTTCCAAATCTCAATATACAAATCACAAACAATTCACAAATCACAATACCAAAGAACACAGAAAGACACAGAAGAGAACCAGAGTATCAGAATACCAGAATATTAGAGTATCAGAGTATTAGAGTGCAAGAATATCAGAATATAAGAGTATAAGAACACCAGAGTACGAAGAATATGGAGAAAAAACAGAGAATAAAATTAACAGGGATTGGAAGAGAATATAAGAGATAAAAGAAATATGAAATATAGAGGAATAAAAAACACGAAGAAGGAGGAGGGAATGAAAAAAAAGACAAAAAAAGATAAGCCAACTCGAAAGATAAAAAAGACCGGGAAGAACAAAAAAGGAGTCTCTACAAAGAAGACAGAAATAGCAAGAAGAGCCTCTGCTGTTTCAAGTTTTCTTCCACAAAAAATTGTTTATTCAAAAATCCTCGCTCAGAAATCCCCCGACTTTGAACTCCTCCCTGCCGTCCTTTTCTACGGAGATATTTCAGGTTTTACTTCAATGAGTGAAAAACTTGCAAAGCTTGGAAAAGAGGGTGCAGAAGAGGTAACAAAAATTATCAACCATTTTTTTGAACCCCTTATAGAAATCATCCTGAAATGGGGCGGGGATATTCTCGGTTTTGGTGGAGATTCTATTCTTGCAGTTTTCACAGATAATAAATGGAAACATCCAAAAGAACTCAGGGCATTAGAAGCTGCTAAACAGACCATTAATTTTGTAAAAAAACATGAGCGGATAGAGACAAAAAAGGGGCGTTTTCAAATAAAGATGCATACTGCACTTACATCTGGAAAGGTTTATTTCAAAGACCTGAATAACGACTTTTTTATCGGGGGTAAACTTGCAAATCAGCTCATAAACATAGTTGAAAAAGCAAAGGCAGGAGAGATCGTTACCAATGCTGCCTTTCAGAAAATTGTAAAGGAAGGATTTAGAAAAACAGAAAAGTCCATCTGGAAATGGATAAACAAAAAAACCAAACCACTTGAGCCAGAAACAGAGAAGGAAATCCTTCAAACAATACAGAAGAAAGTGTCTTCAAGGATAGAAACCCTTACACCCTACCTGACGGAATGGATTAGGGAGCGTATATATCTAAAGCCAACATTCGACCCGAAGGATGGAGAACACAGAAAGGTCACAACAGTCTTTTTACATTTCACAGGAATCTCTTATGAAAAAGAACCCGAGAAATCTGCATTTTTAATCAAGGGTTTTTATAAGACTCTCAGTGAAACCTCTGAGAAATACGGTGGTTATCTAAACAAGTTGGATGTATCTTCAACAGGAGAACGTGCTATCATAGTATTTGGCTTTCCCATAGCACTTGAAGACGACGAGAAAAGGGCTGCTCTTTTTGCATACGAGATGTTAAATAATCCTTTTATAAAATCTAAAAGGATTGGATTAAGAATAGGGATAAATAGTGGTTTTGTCTTTTCAGGACCTGTGGGGTCTGATCTAAGAAGGGAATATACTGTGATGGGGGATGCTGTCAATCTGACAGCCCGCATCGCCTCCTCAGCCAGGAAGGATGAAATTATCGTTAGCGAATCTGTTTTTAACAAGGTTTTTGGATTCTTTGATTACAGCTCGATTGCTCCAAGGGAATTTAAAGGGAAAAAGGAGAAGGTTCGCCTCTATAGATTACTTCAAAAAAAGAGGGTAGCGAAATCACTTCTTTCGAAATGGCTTTCTGAAAGTGAAAAAATTGTCGGTAGAGAAAAGGATATAGAGAAAATTAAAAAAGGTATCAAGACTGTTAAAAAAGGTAAGGGTCAGATTCTCGCAATTTCAGGAGAAGCCGGTATAGGAAAGTCAAGATTAACTCAAGAATTAATAAAACACCTGAAGAAGTCTGGGTTTTCTATATTCGAAGGAGACTGTATATCCTATGGAAGTGCCTTTTCATATCATCCCTGGGTAGATATATTAACGGATTTTTTTGGAATCCTTCCTGATGATTCAATGAAGGAAAGGAAGAAAAAAATCAAGAAAGGGATGGTCTCAGTAAACCAAAAACTTTCACAATGGTTTCCTGTTATTGGAGAAGTCATGGGGGTCTCATTCCCCGAAACATCACTCACCAAATTTCTTGATGCTAAGATAAAAAAACAGAGGGTTTTCGACATCACATTTGATTTTATGAAATTTGTTGCAAAGAAAAAGCCTGTCAGTATTATAATAGAAGACCTGCACTGGGCAGATACTGCCTCACTCGAACTTGTTAATTACATAGGTAGAAATATTAAGAATAAACCTTTTCTTCTTGTGGTTGTGTACAGGCCAATCAAAAAGAAAGAAGAGTTTATGGAAAAAGACTTCTCAACCCTGATTACACTGAAAGAACTTTCAAAAGAAAACAGTCTGAACCTGGTCAAAAACCTGCTTAACATAAAGGATATCCCCCAGGATTTCAAAAAACTAACCATAGAGAAATCCCAGGGGAATCCATTCTACATTGAAGAATTGGTAAAATCATTAATAGAACAGGGATATGTGGCAGAAGAAAGAGGAAAGTGGAAATTTACGGGCGATATAAAGAAACTCCAACTCCCCGATACTGTTGAGGCTATAATATTAAACAGGATCGACAGGCTCGATATTTATGAAAGGGATGTTCTTCAGGTAGCTTCTGTTCTTGGTAGAGAATTTGATGATTTCATTATAAATGCTATCTACCCGCATATTACCCCACTTAAAAAGTCTCTAAAGAACCTACAGCATCTCGACCTCATCAAGAAAGAAAAAGGGAAAAAACAAATAAGATATTTCTTTAAGCATATTCTAACGCGTGAAGTTGCATATGAAACCCTTTCCTATGCAAGGAGAAGGGACCTTCATAAAAAAACAGGGACATATATAGAGGATGAATTGAAAGATAGAAGGGAAGAGTTCCTTGGGCTTCTCTCCTATCATTTCTTTGAAGGAAAAGATTTTGATAAATCCCTCCTTTACTCAGTTGAAGCTGGTGAGAAGGCAAAAAGGGTTTATGCCAATGAAGAAGCAATAGAATTCTTCACAAGAGCAATAGAGTCCTATGAGCAATTAGAGAAGCATG
>SOKM01000322.1 GCA_004375785.1 Candidatus Cloacimonadota bacterium
TATTATTATAAAATCTTGGTGCCTTGGTGCCCTCGTGGCTGATATGGTTTTAATAGAATTAAATCTTGGTGCCTTCGTGCCTTTGTGGCTGATATGGTTTTAATAGAATTAAATCTTGGTGCCTTGGTGCCTTCGTGGCAAAAATAGAAAAAATGAATATCAGGGTTATTTCAATTCTCTGCCCAAAATGTGGAGCAGGTGTGAGGTTTCATGAAGAAGACAGGATTATTAAATGCCTGCACTGTGGAATGGATTTCATACCTGTCCATTCAGATGGTGTCGAAAGATACTATTTTGAACCGCGCGTAGATAATTTTCAAACAAAGCTAAAAAATTTTTTGAAAAATAAAGGTTTCAAGAAAACTAACTACAATATTGTTGATGTTGACAATTTTTTTATACCCGTATGGAAGGGAGCAAGTCAGGTAACAGGTTGGGTCTCCGGATTATCTCCAATAAAAACCATTGTTTATACAGAAATGGTCACAGGACCAAATGGAAGACAGATTCCTGTAAAAAGGAAAAGAAAAAAGGGTGGAATCCCATTAAAGAAACTTATAAAGATTGAAAAGGAAATTCTATACAACGCTGTGAAATTTCCGGATATAAGATGGCGGATTGAAGAGGTTAATAAGGATGAATATTCCACATCTGTCAAGGTCTACAATGAAGAAGAAATGACTAAATGGGGAAAAATATTGACTCCTGATGTTTCACCGCAAATCGAAAAAAAAGATGTAAAAACAAGATTCATTCAATCATCAATCGCTCTATATATAGACTATGAACCCTTCAGGCATAGATTGAAAGTTATAGGGCAGAGGGTCTTCCTTTACTATTTCCCCGTTACACTCCTCAAGGTTAAACTGCACAATCAACTCATCTTCCTCACTGTAAACAGGCTCTCCGGTAAGGTGACTTCAAATACTCTCGTCAGAAAAGAATCTGTCCCAAAAAGAAAAATGACACTCTCACTGGATACCATACTAATTTTTCTTTCTTCCTTCATAGCAACATCTTTAATACATACCAACAATTCCATCACGAGTCAAATAGGAATAATCATTCCTCTCGTTACAATATTATATATCTGGTTAAAAAGATGAAAACAAATTAGCCACTAAGGTACAAAGGCACAAAGGATGAAAAGGTGTCGGTAACGGTTAGGGTAACGAAGCCCGTATCGTAGAGCGTCAGTCGGTAATAGACGTGCAAATAATTAGGAGTTTTTGTGATTTAGAAGTTTAACCGTAAAACAGTAAACGAGATTATAATTTTATGTTAGAAAGTTATAACAGGTAGTTCGATGAATATGAGTTATAAACCACCATTAGGAAAAAGAGAAATATTATATAATCTTAGTGGATTTGTGCCTTCGTGGCAAAACAAAAACAAAAGATGAAACTTTTTCGACTGCTTCCGCTACAATGTCCAGGATGTGGAGCACCTATCACTTCGGGTTGTTCTGATATGGTCTATTTCTGTAATAACTGTGGAGAGGGTGTAGAGTTCAACGGGAAAAACCTTGAGATTGTAAAGATCTATTTTGCCCGCCCAATTCAGGATAAGGAAAAAGAACCAGAACTTTTTCTACCCTTCTGGTCTTTTCATCTTGATATTACCATCAAAGGCAAAGAGGCTTATCTCCCCCTTATCTTTAGAGCAAATTTCCTCAAACCAGAGGGACAATTCTTTACCGATGAAACATTAATAGAAAAAATTATTAAAAAACAGAAACATTACAAAAAAGAAAAAGAGTTGAATTTTATTATATATGTTCCCTCCTTCCCCACGACAGGCACTTTTGCATACTCATCAAACATTGGGAACGAATTCACAAAAGCACAGCCTAACCTTACATTTTACGACGAAAATAAAAAGATGGAATCCTGTATCTACAACTCTACCGACGGACTTGCCATTGCTGAGGATGAGTATATCTCTCTTCAGTCAGCCGTGATTCCCAACCTGCTCGCTCTCGACTTATCATTTGATTTAAAGAGTAAAAAAGTCATTGGCATTCCTTATATCAGGAAGGAAAAAGGTGTTTTCTATGACCAGATAATTGGTGAGATGATTCTTGCAAATGCGTTAAAATTTAGGTAGCCGCAGGCACGCACCTTGCGGATATAAACAACAGGCGAGGCATCTTGCCTCGCTATGAAAGGTAGCCGCAGGCTTTAGCCTGCGAGGATTGTACGGAGTATAAAATAATGGTAAAACAAAAAATTTCAGCAGTTATTGTAGCGGGTGGTAAAGGGAGACGAATGGGAGGGAACATACCAAAACAGTTTATAAAAATAAATAATATCCCTATTATTATAAGGACACTTCTTCACTTTGAGAAGTCAGGGAAAATAGATAATATCATTCTTATCCTTCCAAAAAAATGGAAGAAGAAGGGCATTAATCTACTCAAAAAGTATAGTATTAAAAAAGTCTTTGAAATAGCGGACGCTGGAAGAACAAGACAGGCTTCGGTCTATAATGGCCTTATTGCTCTTAAGAAACAGAATCCTGATATTGTGGTAATACATGATGGAGCGAGACCATTTATAACGGATAGGATGATACAGGCAACCTGCGAAGGTGCAAAAAAATATGGAGCAGTTAGTGATGTAATTAAATTACGGGATACGGTATTTGAAAAAAAGAAAAAGAGAATACTTGATAGAAAAAATATAGTCCGGCTCCAAACACCTCAGGCATTCAGGTTTGCTTTGATATTAAATACACATATACGTGCACGGAAAAAGAAAAAGTGGGGTTTTCCAGATGACTCGAGCCTCTTGCTCTCTTATGGCTCAAAAACAGCCTTTATTGAAGGCGACAGGCGAAATATAAAAATCACCGATAGAGAAGACCTGAAACTTGCACGAGCGATTGCCCAGTCCTTCGGTAGCCGCAAGCTTTAGCCTGCGCAAGGGTGTCATTGCGTGCGAGCGACGGCTGCGAGGCAAGATGCCTCGCCTGTTGTTCAGATTGGCTACTTTTCTTTTTTCAGGCACTTAAGGAAGACATCCACAAGTTCGGGGTCGAACTGCGTTGTGGAATCTTTTTTCAGCCTTCTAATCGCCTCTTTTTTTGAAAGTGCCTTTCTGTATGGTCTATCTGTTGTCATAGCATCGTAAGCATCTCCAATGGTGATTATCCTTGCTACAAGAGGAATTTCATCATTCTTGAGTCCATCAGGATATCCATTGCCATTCAACCATTCATGGTGATATTTGATACCGTCAAGAACGGTACTTAATTGTTTTATTGGTTTCATAATCTTTACTCCACGAGCCGGATGCTCTTTCACAACTTCATACTCTTCTTTGGTAAGTTTTCCGGGTTTTAAGAGTATCTTATCAGGAATGCCAATTTTTCCAACATCGTGAAGAAGGGCAGAGAGTTCTATTCTCTGGATTTCTGCCTGAGGAAGGTTTAATTGTTCTGCTATCATAACACTGTATTCAGTAACCCTCTCTGTATGCCCTCTCGTATATTTATCCTTTGCTTCTACGGTGTTGACAAGCGTTCTTATGGAGCTCTTAAAAAGGTCTGAAAGGTCTGTATAGAGCCTTGCATTATCAATAGCAACCGCTGCCTGTCTTGAAATCGCCTCAAAGAGTCTTTCATCATAGTCATCAAATGGTTCATCCCCAATTTTATTAAGCACCTCTGCAACACCTATCACCTTTCCTTTTATTCTCAGTGGTACCGCAAGGATAGAACGTGTCTCCCACTTTGTTTTCTTGTCAACTCCAGTGAAAAATCTCTTATCTTTAGTAACATCGGGAACATTCAAAGTTTTTCCTTTTTCTGCTGTCCACCCCACAATACCCTTTCCCCAGGGAACTCTTATCTCTTTTGCTTCAGCCCCCTTTTCACCGGTTGCCACAACAAAATATAATTCATTTGTTTCTTCATCGATTTGAAATATAGAACTTGCCTCAGCCTTCATCACCTCCTTGAGCCTTCGCATTATTACATGAAGAAGTTCTTTAAGGTCTAATGTAGAACTGATTAAGGTGCTTGTTTCTGTGAGTATTGACAATTCTTTGATTCTATCATTCATCTCTAATAAAAGGCTTGAATTTTCTATGGTCTTTGCGAGAAATGAGGTAAAGAGGAGAGAGATGTCAAGGTCATCCTGGACAAAGTCCTTTTCATTCCGTTTGTTTATCAATTCAAGAACACCGATAACATCTGTTCTTGATTTTATTGGAAGACATAAGATATTCCTTGTCTCATATTGAATTGCTTCTGCTATACGGTTATCCCACCTTTCATCCTTTTTAACATCATTTGACAAGAGAGGAACTCCTGTTTTTGCTACCCATCCGGCAATTCCCTTCCCAAGGGGTAATTTAAGGTCTTTCAAAAGCCCTGCTTTGGGCCCTTCGGCTGCCTCAATTACAACATAATCACCCTTCCGGAGAAGAATAGAACCAGCCTCAGTACTCGTAATTTCAACAGCAAGGTCAAGTAGTTTAGAAAGAACCTTTCTGAAATCTTCAATATCTGAGGCAACC
Source organism: Candidatus Cloacimonadota bacterium (assembly GCA_004375785.1). Classification (GTDB taxonomy): domain Bacteria; phylum Hydrothermota; class E44-bin80; order E44-bin80; family E44-bin80; genus E44-bin80. The sequence continues at coordinate 4,521 of SOKM01000322.1, forward strand.
TCTGTTACCCTCTCAAGCACCTTTAACCTTAACCTTAAATTATTTAACTCAGCCTCTTTCTTCGATAACTCACTATTTTCCTTTCCCATCTTTTCTCCTATGTTATCTCTTTCAGTGTATATTTTCTACTCCCCAGACCAATACTTTCAGCATATTCCAAACCATATTCCCAATCAACTTCAGGAAAAAGGTCTCTAAATTTATCTTCCCCCTTCCTGAATGCTTCTTTCAGTTTGCTATTCTCAATTCCAATTGAATTATTTACTAAATCACAACTTGCCTGGTCAATTGCAATAGGGTCATCTGAAGCAAGCACCCCTATATCCGGGACAATAGGCATATCCGATTTAGGAAAACAGTCACAATCGGGTGTAATATTCAAGAGAAAGTTTATGTAGAAAATCCTTTCCTTCTTTAATAGAGCAACTGCATAACAATATTCAGCCAACCTCTCCTGAAATGTCTTGAGTTCTATATCCCATTTAATTTCTATTGCCCCATCTTTGCAAACTGCAATACAGGAACCACAGCTAATACACTTCTTCCTGTCAATAGTTGCTATATCACCAATATTGATTGCATCAACAGGACAGTACCTCAGACATATACCACAGGAGTTACATTTCGTTTTATCGACATAAGGAGAAACAGATGAATGCATTTTTAATTTTCCTTCTTTTGATGAGCATCCCATTGCAATATTCTTTATTGCACCTCCGAATGCAGAGAGTAAATGACACTTAAAATGTGCAATACTTACGATTGCATCAGAAGAGTATACAAGTTCAGCGATACTTGCATTTTTAATCTGTTTTTTATTGATTTCCACATTCCTCTTCCCATTACCAAGAAGTCCGTCAGCAATGATTATTGGATAATCGATTGCAAAACCATTCTCTATGGCAGTTTTTATATGGTCTACAGCATTTGCACGTGCACCTCTATAGAGTGTGGTTGTATCAAAGAGAAAAGGCTTAGCCCCCTTTTCTTCTATAAACCTTGCAATTCTTTTTATGAAAAGGGGTCTTATATAGGCAGTATTTCCTTCCTCACCAAAGTGCACTTTCAATCCAACAAGGTTATTTTCATCAAAGATGCCACAGAGACCAGAGGTATCAAGAAGCCTATCAATCTTTTCGAGAAAACCCGTATCTTTAACTTTAAGGGAGATAAAAAAAACTTTGCTCAAAACTTTTCCTTTCTAACAAATTTATTTATATAAATAAGAAATAGAATTTTCGGATTTTCTCACTTCAGCCAGCCCTCTTTCTTTAATTCTTCTATATTATCTGGCTTCTTTCCTTTAATAATTCTGTACACTTCCTTAAGCTCCTCTATTTTTTGTCTCTTATAATTTTCAACATGTTTTGATTCAGTAGTGTAATTCACGAGGTTCCTTTTATAAAAGGGTTTTTTGATTATTCCAAAAACAAGATTTGCTGCAAGAAAAAGTACCATTGCAATCCATATGAGTACATTAATAATTACCTTTGGAGAAATCTTTATAGTTATTTTCTTCTTATGCCGGGGCTTAGCAACCAATGCAGTCTTCTCAATAACGCCACTTTCGAGTAAATTATAAAGTGCATGATATGTCCGAAACTTGCCAAGTCCGGACGACTCCACAAGTTCTTCAACACACATCTGTCCATTTACCAATTCAATCACTACCTTTTCCTGTTCTCCCATTTTTACCGAAAGACTCGGCCTCTTTTTTTTCTTAAAGATAATCACGGAGGCAGGAATCGCCATCTCTATCTTAGGCCACTCATCAATTCTCCGCATCCCCTCAAGAATCAAAAACTGTGGATTTACGACGACACTGCTTTTACTCTTAGAATATAATCTTTCTCCTATTTGAAACTTATACTCTCCTTTTCTCCACGTAAAGAGCTCATCGACTATCTCCTGTATCTTAAACTCGATTATTCTCTCCAACTCTTCTTTCGTCAGAACACCATTTTCTACAAGTATATCAACAACGGGAATTCCTTTCTGCCTGGATATTTTGTCAAATTTCTCCAAATCTTCCCTTGAAATTTTTCCGGTAAGGACAAGATAATCACCAATGGGTTTCAAGACCCCTTTCTTGTTATGAAAAGCAGAAGAAATCATCCCATTTTCAAAACCGAGTGATATGACCTCTTTCTTATAACGAAAGGCGAGGGCTCCAGTCTTTCCCTGGGAGTTGATTAACTGCAAAACATCAGCCACACCAAAGTCTTCTATGTTTCCTTCAAATGCCATAGTTATTTCCTCTCCTCATAACTACTTCCGAAAAGGCTGAGTAAAGAAAAGAGATAAAGCAAAACGATAAATGAAATAATAATGTATGTCCCGAAGTTTGTCTCTTTTGAAAAAGGTATTATGAATGCGATGTTAGTCACTCTGCTCAGGAGCAGTAATGAGCATAAAATAGAGAAAATAAGAAGATAAAATGTACCTCTTCTTCCTTTTCCTAACTGGAGATGCCCAAGACCGGGGAGAAAAAGCCCCCATAATATCGCATTATAGGATAATGTTTTCTGAACATCGGTATTAATTTTATCCTTTAATCTCTCTTTTATATCAAGGGAGTGAATGTGGCTAAGTTTACCATAACACCTCCAACAAATAATTTCGTTTTCAAACATTTGTGAATTACCTTTTGAAATAGGGGATGTGCAGATTGGACATTGGTCCTTTATATTCTTAACAATCCGAGGGATAATTATAAGAAGCAAGAAAAAAAAGATAAGAAGTGCCGAAAAAATTCTGTAATCAAACCCAATATACTTCCATGGAAAAATGTGTTTGTCCTCTTTTAATGAGAAAAATTCTATCCAGAGCATCTCCTGTGGCAAGGTAAGGTCTATAAGGAAATGATTGTTTATCTCTTTTGCATTCCTTATCTGCTTGCTGATGAGCTCAAAATCTAATTGCGATGCACTCTTCATCTCAAAAGAAGACTTATCAAATAGAAGCTTTCTAACGTAAGCCTGAGCAAGGTTATAATGTGGTGCTGGTGACTTTGATTCGTATCTTATTGCCTGTTCATAATATTTAATCGAACTGTCTATTTCTTCCTCCCAGAAGAATACATTACCTAAGTTATTATATGTTTGATAGAGTTCAGGAATAAGACTTATTGCCTTCCTGTAATTTTCCTCTGCTTCATCAAAAAACCCCCCTCTTTTAAACTGTAAACCTTTCAGAAAGTATATTGAGAAATCCTTCGGCGAGACTACAATTAGACTATCACATCTCCTTATCAAAGCCGGGTCAAATCTGGACTTCTGCATATTATCCAGCATTACAATTTTTTGAGTCGGATCCATTGCAGTATAGGCTCTGGTCTGTGTACTTCCCAGAACGGATAAGATAAGTAAGAATAGAATCAAAAATTGAAGGCCCCATCTTTCTTTTCTTTCAAGAAATGGAATGGGAATAACCAACATAAATATAAACGTCCAGAGAGAAGGCATTGTCCAGATTAACGGCAGAAGGAGAAGAGTAATGGAGAGGAAGTTTCGTTTGCTCATTGAAAGGTTATGTGGAAAAAAATTAAATAGTTTAGAAACAACAAAAAGGAAATATTTGAGAAAATAAGCAATAACAAAACCGGATAAGAGGATTGTAAGAAAGGTAAACAAGAAATTGTAAGTAAAAATAATAACATAGAGTCTTGATTGAAAGTCGAAGAAAAAAGTATGAGCTACGGTTAAGAATTCATCAAAGAATTCAAATCTTGCATTCAGTAAAAGAAATCGGATATAAAAAAACTGAATTCCCGGGTTATAAGGATCCAGCTCTTTTGCAATTCTTATACCCTTCTCTATTTCATTGCCTGGACCGCTTTCAGCCGCTTCTCTCGCTCTGATAAAGAAATATTTACTCAGAAGAGGAAGTGAAAGTGCTCCAAAATCCTTCTTTAATCCAATTAATTTTTCTTCTTCTTTTATCTGCCACTGGAGAAGTTTTCTTTCGGAAAAGAGTGCGAGAAGCATTGTATGTTTGAAAACATTCTCTCCGGCTTTTTTATTTGCTGCATCATAGTACTTGAAGGCTTCTTCATATTCATTTCTGTACCTATAAAGCTCACCCAGGCAAAAAGCAAGGAACGGATTCTGGGGATGCTTCAACATCTCGTTTCGGTATTTCCATTTTATATAACTGAAATTTAGTGCGGGAGCATAACCTTTCATGGAGAGAACTTTGTAAAATTGAGGGACAAGTCTAAATGCATACTCTTTCTCTCTATTAGCAATTTCGTACTCATTCTCATACTGAGAGAAGGTCATCTCTGCAGAAACAGGAAAAGGTGAAAGAGTAACGAAGAATAGAAAAAAGATTATAATAACCTTAAACATAGAAAAATCATAAGGCTAAAATCAAACAATGTCAAGAAAAAAACAAATTACACTACCTACTCCTGTTAGTGCCGAGTAAGAGAAGAAGGGAGAGAAGGATAAGAATACCCACGAAAGAAAGGATAGAGACATTGAGGTTTATAAAAAGGAGTGGGGTTGGAAACAGATCATAAAAAAATCCACCTATAAGAGGTCCAACTACTGCTCCGAGATTGGAAACAGTGTTAATTAAGCCTATATTTTGCCCAAGATGCTTACCTCCTAATTCACTTACACTTGACCGTGAAATTGGTGTAAAAGACCGTGCTCCTGTTCCGAGGATTACAAGAAAAATAATCAGGAGAAGCGTATTGTTTATTATCGGTATAAAGAGAGCTGCAATCCCTGTCATAAGGCTAACAATGAAAAGACCTTTTATAGTTCCCTTCTTGTCCGAAAAATAGGAGAAAATGAGCATTGAAAAAAGGGCAGAGATGTTAACAGCCATAAGGACAAATGCAATATTTTTCGTCGGCACAAGAAACCGCTCATTCAGGTAGAGCACGATTATGGAACGAATTAGACCTGGAATTATCCCAATGAGAAAACCGAGAATAAGAACTGCAAAAAATTCACTCCTAACTTTGAATGGTTTTTCCTCTTTTACTTTCTGCAGAGCCTGCCTTTTCCCTTTCATTTCAGCAATGGTAAATGTTAAGAAAAAGCCAAGAAGATAAATTGCACCTGCAAGGAGAAAGATAATCCTGAAAGCATAATTTTCATTCGATTTGAATAAGAACATTATCAAGATAATGGCTACACCAAGAAGTGCATTACCAACACTCATTCCAGCATTTCCCGAAGCAAAATAGAAACTGAGTGACCTTGTCTTGAAAGAAGAAATAGAATTTTCAATTGTAATAACCTGAGCAATAGGCCATATGACCCCTGAGAAAACTCCTTGAAGGATGCTCAGGATAAGCACATCAAAATAATTTCTCGAGGAAAACAAAAAGAGGCAGGAGATAGAGTATGCAAAAAACCCTATTGGGAGAAAGACCTTCCTCTTCCCTATCCTGTCAGAAAACTTACCACATATATATGCGGTAACTGCTCGAGCAAGCATAAAACCAGAGACGAGAGCACCCACCTCAAAACCTGTTGCTCCCATCCTTCTTGTAAAGATTGGGATAACAGGCCGCATCAAGGACATCCCCACTGCACCGGTAAAGGCGAGGGATATCAGAATGAATATGTTCTTTTTTCTGCTATCCATAGTTCTTTTTCACTGTCATTGCTTGCCCTGTGTAATACCATTATGCACAAAACATTTTCCTATTACACGGGGCAGGCTCGACTTTTGCGAAGCAACCCCATAGATGGGTATATGAGTTGGTGGGTGAATGAATTCTCCCCGTTTCACCCATTCTCCCTTTCCCCCATTCACTCTTCTCTCTTTGGTATGGCGAGACCAATCCTTCGACGGAGTTTAC
>SOKM01000262.1 GCA_004375785.1 Candidatus Cloacimonadota bacterium
AAGGGAAAGAAAAGGTTGGATTTCACAAAATTCCATTTAACAAAGGAAATTTCTCCAGCGGAATATACTTTATCAAGATGGAGATTGAGGGTAAGAATGTCAAAAAAACAATGAGGGAGAAGATTATTCTTTTTTAGAAAAAAAGACTTGTTGGTAGCCGCAGGCTTTAGCCTGCGCAATTTGCTTTTCGCACCTTAAAAGGTGCGGCTACTTACTCCCTACTATCCTTTTCTTCGGTGCTGACTTGAGCCTCCATCCTTTACGAATAGCTACAATCAGGAAAATCCACATTATAGCACTTAAAGGAATTACCAGCAATATTATAAAAATTTGTCCTGAAACGAGAAAGACATTGAATAGGCTGTGAAAAAGAATAGGAAAGAACAATGCTCCAACGAGCCAGGGAAATGGTCTTCGGGAGAATTTCGCTCCACTAAGGAAGAAACCCATGATTCCCCCAAAAAGCGCATGGGCAGGAACAGAGAGGAAGAAACGGAGGAGACCGACTGTAGCACCCTGTGAAAGAACATAGATGATATTCTCCAGTGTTGCAAAACCAAGCGACGCTACCATTGCATAAAGAATTCCATCATACCATTCATTAAATTCTCTTGAGACAAAAACGACTGCCATAACTGCGCCAAACTTCAAGACTTCTTCAACAGGGGCAACAACAAGAAACATATAAGATACCTGGAGTAATTGCGGAGAGAAGGTTTGTGAGAAGGGAGTAAAGAGAAACTTTGCGGAGATTTCTAAAATCGCAACTGGAATAGATGCGGCAACACCTGCAAAGAAGGTAGCAAAGACAAGGGAGAGAGGCTCCCTTTCCCTGTCAACGAAGTAGAATATGATTAGAAGAAAAAGTCCTGGTGCAACTGCCAAATTAAGAAGTATAAGAAACATTATTTAATAATTTTTCCTGGAGTAGCGAGACTTGTCTCGCATAAGAGTGCAGAACAAGCCCTGTGTAATAACATATTTACTCCAAAAGTCTCTATTTCGCAGAGCAAGCTCTGCTATTCCAGCTGTGTAGGTCTTTAATCTGATGTCTTCGGCCTTATTTCTGGTTTTTGGTTTACCTCCATATATTTATATTTCAATTTCAAGTAGGCTTCTTCTTTGCCTTTATAGATGAAAATGATAGAGTGGGGAAGAGATGAGGTGTTTATATTTCTGAAGTCGCTGAATTTCACTTTTAGATAATCCTTCCCTCCCGTTTTCTTACATATGTAATATTCAATTCTTTTCTCACGTGACGACCATCCAATTTTACTATTCATATTCTCATCTTCAAAGGAAAACTCTATAAAATTGTCATTCTTCTTTTCACAGTATGAAGGGATACGTTTGGTGTCAACTGGAACCTGTCCAGTTGTTAGGAGTGGAATAGAGGTGGGGTTAATGGAGATACCTATATAATCCTCTATGTTAAGATCTTTTAAGAGACCTTTTATTGGTTTATCGAGCAATGGAGAGAAAATGTTGAAACTATCATTTTTTACCTCTATCTGTGAAAGTATCATTCCAAAAAGTCCGTAGAGCGTAATTCCCCACCTTTTCTGTTTGTCGGAGTAAAATATAGAGAAGTTTCCAAAAAGTTCGTCATTCAATCTTTTTATCTCAAAACTTCCATTCCCTGTTAGGCTGTCAATTTTGTATTGTGATGTATATGCTTCAAGGAAGGCTTCATAGTTTTCTTTCGGGTATTTTACTACCATCCCCCGTTTTGCACAACCAGTAAGGCATAAGAGAAGAAGGATGATTGAAGACAGCATACGGATATTTACTTTCGATTCAGACCTAAGACATGAGACATAAGACATAAGACCACCTGAAACGTCAACGGATTTTTTTGTCATAATAAGTGTATTACTTTACCTTTATAACCTTACCTGTGAAGATGGGGGTCCCGTTAATTTGCATTTTTACAAAATAGATTCCTGATGGGACATCATTCCCTTTACTGTCTTTACCTCTCCAGATGAGCCTGTTCTGTCCAATTTTCATAGTTTCATTTTTAACAGTCTTTATAAACCTTCCATCTACTCCCCAAACAGTGAGGTCTACATAATTTCTCTTCTGGAGTGTAAATCTTATCTCGAGCTGGTCGGTGAAAATATGCTGGCTTATTTTCACATTGTAATTGTCCGAAGGTTTGTTTCTCTTTAATGAAACTGCAACAGCGTCTTCGCTTCTTCTAAAGCTCTTTCCTAAATCAGCAAGGAGTATTTCATTGGGAGATGAACGGAGCAGTGTGGGAAGAAAACTGAGTGTATCTACTTCAAACGATGCCCCTCCATCTGGTGAACGGATAAAGAGAGGATAAAAGCTTGGCAGCCAGAATGAGAGATAGATGTCATTGCTCCCCGGGGTACTCATACAGTGCATACTTCCGCTGACATCTGCAATATTAGAGAGGTTTCCTGAAAGGTCAATACTTGAGAGTGAATCTCCTGAAGGTGTAGAGCGGACAACATAAAGAAGCTTGTTTTCAGGGTTGTAAGACATTTCTTTTATCCATATATTATATGCAAGCGGCTGCCAGTTCGCTCCTTTGTCGAAACTTACATAGAGTGTTGTATCTGCTCCAATAAAGACCGTATCCGTTCCGCGAACGTCTGTAAATACATCTGGGAAGACGAGAGTCCAGTCTCCACCCGAATTTGTTGATGAGTAAAGATAGGTTGTAGTCCAGGTAGGAAAAATACCGAGCAATCTTGAAGAATCAGTTGGAGATACCCATAGATAAGTGGAAGTATTGGCACTGTCCGGGTTCGACACCGTATCCATCGGTGTCCAGTTCACTCCTCCGTCAGTACTGCGATAGAAGGGGAAGA
>SOKM01000127.1 GCA_004375785.1 Candidatus Cloacimonadota bacterium
GACGACAATCTTGATACCAATTTTTTTGCACCTGCTAATTACTTCTTTAGCTGATACTTTCTGGATAGACATAGCACTGATAAAAACGAAATCAGCCCATTCGAGGTCTTTATCCCTTAGTCGTGTTACGCTCATATCCACAAGTTTTTTCTCCCACTCTTCTGGAAGCATTGCCGCTACAGTCAATAACCCCAGCGGCGGGTGAGTTGCCTTCTTAGAGATAAATCTCAAGGCATACTTAAAACTCCAGAAAGTCTCCGGATATTCTGGGTAGACGAGAAGTATTCTCATTTTAGACCCCCCCAGTCTCTAAATTATCTAAAGAACTGACAATGTCCTCAATAAACTCTTTGCTCACATGTGTGTAAAATCTGGATATTTTTATTAAACCTTTTCTCATAACTTCCATATAATATAGGAAGATTAATGAAAAGTCAATCAAAAAAATAAAATTAAATAGAGAGTTAGGGCGTTTAATTGAACGCTCCTACTTCTCTTTATTTGCTTTCTCCTCTTTTGTAGTAGACTCGGGGAATTCCGTCAGTTGTTCGGCTATCTCTCTCAACCGTTTATTCACTCTATAATTAACAGAGCCTTTCTCAAATGTTCCGTCAGGCTTTCTCCTACCACCTTTTACACTAGTAAGAATCTCAATTCCCTGATCAATTGTTTTAACAGGATATATGTGAAACTTTCCAGTTCTAACAGCATCCACCACTTCCTCTTTCAACATCAGGTTCTGCACATTACTATCAGGGATAATCACTCCCTGTTGACCCCTTAATCCATTAATCTTGCAAACCTCAAAAAAGCCTTCTATCTTCTCATTTACGCCACCAATTGCCTGCACTTCGCCTTTCTGGTTTACTGAACCTGTGACAGCAATACCCTGTTTAATAGGAAGTCGTGAAAGTGCGGAAAGGATTGCATAAAGTTCAGTGCTTGACGCACTGTCTCCCTCTATACCTCCATAACTCTGTTCAAACACAAGCCTTGCTGAGAGACTGAGTGGTTTGTCCTGAGCAAACTTTTCAGCAATATATCCACTGAGTATCATTACTCCCTTTGTATGTATGGGACCTCCCAACTTTGCTTCTCTCTCAATATCAATAATCCCATCTTTACCCATACCTATACTAACAGTGACACGCGAGGGTCTTCCGAAAGTAAAATCTCCCAGGTTTATGACAGAGAGACCGTTCACCTGGCCTATTGTTTCAGCCTCAGTGGCAATAAGTATGACTCCACGCCTGACCATTTCCTGAATCTTCTCCTGTACGAGATTAGAGCGATAGACCTTCTCTTCAAGTGCTTTTTTAATATGCATATTGGTTATATATTTAGTGTTCCCCTGGACTGCATAAAAGCTCGCCTCCCGAATAATATCGGCGATGTCGGCGAACCTCGTGGAGAGTTTCTTTTGATCCCCAGCCAATCGGGAGCCATACTCAATAATTTTAGCAATAGCCATTACATCAAGGTGTTTGAGGTTTTCTTTCTGGCATAAGGTGCAGATGAAGAATGTATATTTTTTTATGTTTTTCTTTATCCTCTCCATTGCAGTATCAAATTCCGCTTTAACTTTAAAGAGTTCCTTAAATTCTGCATCTGCCATATATAAAATGTGGTAAAAAAGTGGACTTCCTATTAAGGCTACCTTTATGTTAAATGCGACTGGTTCTGGACTTAAACCCTTTGTTGTAATTAAACCCAAGCGTTCACCTACCTCTTCAATGATTATCTCTTGATTCATCAGAGCTGTCTTTAATGCTTCCCAGGAAAAAATTTTCTGGAGCAACTCCTCGACAGTCAGAACCAAATATCCACCGTTAGCTTTATGCAGTGAACCTGGACGGATCATGGTAAAGTCAGTGTGTAAAACACCAAACTGTGCCTCTTTCTCTACCCTTCCAAATAGTTTTTGATACGTAGGGTTATGTTCTATTATGACTGGAGCTCCTTTCAGACTTGAATTATCGACTATAACATTCACCTTATATTTTTTGAAAGGAACCTCCCTACTTGCCAAAGGAACTGGCAATTTGTCGGAGGAATCTCCAGGTCCCTTTAAGAATTGTGTAATGTTCTCCAATATGTCTTCTTGAACCTCATTTAGGTATGTGAGCACCTCTGGAAACTTCTTGTATTTCTCCTGGATATCATCGACAAGATGGTCAATAGCGTAATGTGCAACCTTATGATTTAATTTTTCAATCTCTTCATTAACCTTACTTTCTAAACTCCTAATTTCTCTTGTCGCGTTCCTTAAATCTTCGCCCAGCTTTTCTCTCTTCTTCTGAATCTTCTTCCTAATCTCGGGCTTTAGTGACATAAATTCCTGTTCGCTTAGGGGTTTTCCATCTATAACAGGAATTATGGCTACACCTATTTGTGTGCTCTGAATGATACATCCTTCTTTTTTAGCCTTTATATTCAACTGTTCATATAGCCTCTTTTTTTCTTCCTCAACTTTTTTAACTGTTGCATCCCTTCTTGTTGTATAATCCTTGCTCTGGAAAATCTCCGGAAGTACCCTTCGTGCTGCGTTGATAAAGTTCTCCATATCTTTTTTGAAAATTTTGCCCTTCCCCGGAGGCAGCTCTATTGCAATGGGTTCATAGGGATTCTTAAAGTTATTTACATAACAAAAATCAGGAGGAACAGGTTTACTTTTAGCAAACTCATCCAGGAAATCTTTTACCGCAGTCTCCCTGCCGGTTCCTTGATGACCAGCAACATAGATATTGAAACCCAACTCTTTTATTTCCAATCCAAAACGGAGTGCCTTTACCGCCCTCTCCTGGCCAATTATTTCTTTAAGGGGTTTTAATTCCTCTGTAGTTTTACAATTCAATGTCTTCGGATTGCATATTCTTCTCAGTTTTTCAGGGGATAACTCTTTCACCATTTTACCTCCTTCTAAGAATATTCTTCAAATTTTTTTCTATATTCAAGCAATTTCGTCTTTACAGTAAATGAAAAAATTTATAAAGTCAAGAACTTTAAAAATTATTATCCGCATTACTAAAGGAAATGAAGATGTTGATAAAAATCAACTCTGACTTTCAAGAATTTGCACCGCTTGTTTCATCTTAGCAATTATGTCCACTCCAAATGGGCAGCGTTCCATACAAACACCACATTCGGTGCAGTCAGAAGCTTTCGTTGAAAGCTCTTTATATTGAGACCTGCTTGTGCGTATTCGACCGGGATAATAAAAATTGATATTGTTCCGAATAGCTTTATAATCATTCTTGGGAGCATCAGATATAGTAGATAACGTTCTGTCAATTTTTTGAATGGTTCGACCAATATCAATACCAACTGGACAGGGCAAGCAATGACTACAGTAAACACAGTTCCCTTTTAAATTTTCCTGAAATTCAGCAATGATTGAACCAAAATCCTTCTCCTCGTCAGTTGCCTCTAAAAAGTGGAGGGCTGCTTCTAACTGCTCACTATTCTTTACACCCGGAACAACTGTTGAAACACCTGGTTGTGAAAGAGCATAATTAATACATTGAACCGGTGTTATAAAGCTTGTCCCCTTTTTTTGAAAAATTCTTCCTCCGGCGTAGATTTTCATTGCAACCAAGCCTATCCTCTGGGTTGTGCAATTATGAAAAACCTCTTTTCTGCCAGGCATAAAATCCCATGATAAATTAATTGGAAACATAAGAGTATCAATAGAGTCGTCGTTTATAAACCTCATTATACCTGGGGCTTTATGCCCACTAATCCCGATGAATCGCGCCTTTCCTTCTTTCCTAAAACGATGAGCGAGCTCCATCACCCCCAAAGGTTTCATTACCTGGTCATAAGACTTCACTGCATTCACCATTTGAATCATAAGAATATCTACATAATCTGTATGTAAGCGGGACAGCAAATCGTGAAAAAGAACTTCATTCTCCTTTACATCACGCGTTAAGCGATAGTGTCCGCCTGTTTCTGCACAGCCGATATGTCCTGCAATTACTATCTTATCTCTATACCCCTTCAATGCAGCACCAAAATTATCTCGATATTCTGGAAATGCGAAAACTATATCAAAGTAATTAACGCCTTTTTCAATGGCTTTATGCACAACAGAAACAACTGTTTTTTTTGGTTTTCTGTTCAAGTATTCTGTTCCCATCCCGATTATACTTACATCAAGACCGGTCCTTCCAAGTTTACGATACTTCATCTCTCCATTGAGCAATTACCCCACGTCTCTCTATCAATTAAACTAAGGTTTCGAGATTCTTTGCGTGCAATTGTTACCATTAAAAATGTCTAATTATGATTAGTTTTCTCTTCTCTATTCCTTCAAAACACTCAACCTGCTCCCTTGATTTCACTTCTAATGAATAGGGTTTTATGCCAGCATAGGTAATAAGGCTTCCATTGCTTCTAAGACAATCCATTATCATTCCTTTTTCTCTCTCTGAAATTTTCTTTCCTCTTACCAGGACATAGTCATATTTGTTCAATTTCTGGTAGATTTTTTCAAATCTTTCACAAAAAACAGTGGTTTTTTTCAAATTCAGTTTTGATATTAGATGTCTTAAGAATACGCACTTCTTTGTGTTTGACTCGAGAAGGTCAACCGTTCTGTTAGGAAGCATTATTGCAAGAGGTATTCCTGGCAACCCATTACCAGAACCTATATCAAGCAGTCTATCATCGTTCTCAATCCTTATTTTTTTAAGAATGGATAGAGAATCAATTATGTGCCTTTCTATAAACCTGTTTTCTTCCTTCTTTGAAATAAGATTGACCTTTTTATTCCACATAAATAGTTCCTTGTAATAGACATAGATATAGTCAGCCTCTTTTCTCTTCATCTCTATCTCATACTGTTCTGCCTTTTTTATTAATGCTTCAACGAACTCTTTCTTTTTCATTTCTTTTCGGTTACAGATTCTATGTTTCACGTGAAACATTCTGACATTTCCTTATTACCTTTCTTAAAACTTCTTATTTCTTCTGCTCTGTGTTTTTTTGTGTCTTCGTGGCACTATCTTCTTTTAATGTTTCACGTGAAACATACTAAATTATACTATTGCGTAACTTAGTAATATTTTAATTTTTTTGAAAACATCCTCAACCTCTATCTTCCTTAAACACTCCAAGGAATCGCATCTCTTTTTAGCACAGGGACTGCACTCTAAGTTTGAGTATATATAATCACCGTTATCAGGAGTTCTATACGGAAACCATATATATGGATCAGTCGAGCCGAAGATTGCAAATGTCTTTGTCCCAACAGCCTGGGACAGGTACAATACACCTCCATCGTTCGTTATTACAAGGTCAACAGTGCTCAAAAAACAGGCAAATTCCCTTAAAGAAACAGGTGGAAGAACACAGAGCTTTCTGTTCGAAAGCTTCTGCACCTTCTTAACTGTTTCAACCTCATCCTTAGAACCGGTAATAACAACTTGATACCCACTATCAGTGAGTAAATCTGCAAGAAGGGCAAATCTTTCAGGAAACCATTGCTTTGTTTCAAAAAGGTTTCCTGGATGAATTGTGACTATAAGTTCTTTATTTTCAAGACTTAATTCATCGAACCACTTCTTCCAGACCTCGTCCTTTTCTCTATCAGACAGAGAAATCATCACCTTTTCCGTAACTGGTTTCATGCCAAGATGCCGAACTGCTCTGAGGTTTGAATCTACAGCAGGAATGGATTTTGAGATGTCTACAGAATGGGTATAAAATCTTCCCCTGAACCTTTTTGGTTTTGCCCATCCCACTCTAATTTTTGCACCGGACAGAAAGCCTAAAATAAGAGAAAAAGGCGTTGAAATTAGATCGAAAACAATTGAATATTTTCCTTTTACTTTTCCTATAACTGTTAAAATGTTCCATATTCCTCTTCTTATCTCAATTACTTCATCTATATACGGATCGTTTAGGAATAATTCAACACTTGGAGTATCAAGAACAAGAGATATCTTTGCCTGCTCAAAATATTTTCTTATTGTTCGGAGCGTGGGTGTTGATAGGATTACATCTCCTATGCCTCGCTGTTTAATAATTAAAATTCTTTTAGAGGGATTAAAAAAACTGTTTTTCTCAGTCAAATGATTTAAATCAGAATTTTATGCTTCAGGGCTTCCTTGCTCTTCTGATACCTCAGTGAAAGCGTAATCGCACCCATTACAGGAATCAGCTGACTTCAGGTTCTGCATTCCACATTTGGGACAAACCTTATAATCGACCGATTTAAGAGCATTATCCAAACTTAATTCTGATTTTTTCTCCTCCCCTGCTTCTTTTGTCCATTGTTTGAATTCATCTACCTCTTCAACCTTTTTCCATTCTTTTAAACAGGGATGATAGACCTTATCAGTAACTGAAACCTTACCATCTTTTATAAAGAGAATAAGGTCATCTTTTGCAAATGGTCCATGAATTTCTTCACCTTTTTCATATTTCCAGTGAAACTTATCACTGACATAATCGGCAATGTTCTTAATTTTACTTATTTCTATCCATTCATCATTCTTGGCATAATATATCTTGTCATAACATGAAATCAGTCCATTCGCAAGTTTCTCAATTATCTCTTCCATTGAGAATTCCCCTATAACAACTTCTCCTTTTTTTACCTCAACTTTGTTTGCCATTTTTCACTCCTTTTTATTTTTTTCACTTTTTATAATATAATAAATTTTTTTCAATTAGTCAATAAAAAATTTTAATAATATGAATTGATTTGTATTTTTTGTCCTAAAATTTATTGACATTTTTTTCGTTTTGTTGTATATTCAAAATCTAATTGGCTTATCGAATCGGACAAAAATCTGATAAATGTTTGTTTGAAAACATAAGAAAGTCGAAGTAAGAGAAATGGAAGAATGGAGGTGTTATGAAGGTTCTATTATCGGGTAACGAAGCAGTTGCAAGAGGTGCTTACGAAGGAGGGTGCCATTTTGCAGCAGCTTACCCCGGAACACCAAGCACAGAAATTCTTGAAAATATAATCAAATATAAAGATGTTATCTATTGTGAATGGTCAACAAACGAGAAGGTTGCACTGGAGGTGGCGACAGGAGCAAGCTTTGCAGGTGCCAGGGTGCTCGCGGTAATGAAACATGTGGGTCTGAATGTAGCGGCAGATCCTTTTTTTTCGCTTAGTTACATCGGGACTACCGGAGGAATCATCATAGTCAGTGCCGATGACCCTGGAATGCATTCATCTCAGAACGAACAGGACAACAGACACTACGCCAGGGCTGCAAAGGTGGCGATGCTCGAACCTTCTGATAGCCAGGAAACAAAGGAGTTTACAAGGCTCGGCTTCGAGATAAGCGAAGAGTTCGATACACCCTTACTTCTCAGGATGAGCACAAGGTTATGCCATTCAAAAACTATTGTCGAACTTGGAGAAAGAAAAGAAGTTCCCATTAAAGGTTACAAAAAGGATATAAAAAAGAGGCTTGTCCTTCCGGCACATGCAAGGCTCAGGCACATTTACGTTGAAGAAAGATTGAAGAAGCTAACTGAATATGCTGAAAATTTTGAATATAACAGGGTTGAACTTAATGATAAATCCATCGGCATTATAACAAGTGGTATCTCTTACCAGTACGCAAAGGAGGTTTTACCAGATGCATCATTTCTTAAACTCTCGTTTACCTATCCACTTCCATTTAGATTAATAAAAGAGTTCAGTGAAAAGGTGAAGAAACTTTATGTAATAGAAGAAAATGATCCATTTCTTGAAAAGGAGATTAAGGCACAGGGAATAAAGGTAATTGGAAAGAAAATCATTCCAATAACAGGGGAACTCAATCCATCCATAATAAGTGAGGCTTTTGGTAAGAAGAAAAAGACAGTAGTAATAAAAAAGAAGCCCACTCTTCCACCGAGACCGCCCGCTCTCTGTCCAGGATGTTCGCACACACCTGTTTTTTACACTATCAACAAACTGAAATTGTCAGCAACAGGAGATATTGGTTGCTATACACTCGGTGCGCTTCCACCGCTTAATGCAATGGATACCTGCGTTGATATGGGTGCAAGCCTTGGAAATGCATTCGGGATGCAGAAGGTTCTTGGAAAAAAATCGGCTCAAAAAATTGTTGCTGTTATTGGTGATTCAACATTCTTTCACTCCGGCATCACACCGCTCATTGATATAGTTTATAATAAAGGGGTCACTACTGTGCTTATACTTGACAACAGGATTACTGCAATGACTGGTCACCAGGAACATCCGGGGACAGGAAAGACACTTATGGGAGAGGAAACAGTTACAATCGAAATAGAGGCTGTTGTCAGGGCATGCGGCGTGAAAAATGTTTTTGTTGTTGACCCATACAAGTTAAAAGAACTCAAAAAAATCATAAAAAGAGAGGTTGCAAGGCAAGAACCGAGTGTAATTATTGCACGAAGACCCTGTATGCTTCTTCTCCTTAGAAAAAAAGAGGTCTGGGAGCCTTATTATGTAGCTGAGGAAGAATGTATAGGATGTAAAATATGTCTTCAACTTGGCTGTCCCGCAATCTCGATGGAGGATGAAAAGGCTGTGATAAACGAACTCTTCTGCGTTGGTTGTGGTGTTTGTGCACAATTATGCCCCAAGGAAGGGGCAATGGTTCAAAAGGAAAAAGAGGCGTAATATGGAAATAAAATCGGTTATGATTTGCGGTGTGGGTGGACAGGGTATACTCCTCGCGAGCGACCTTCTCTCACAGACAATGCTGGAAACAGGAATGGATGTAAAAAAGAGTGAAGTACACGGGATGTCTCAGAGAGGAGGAACTGTTGTAAGTAGCATCAGGTACGGCGAGAAGGTCTTTTCTCCACTAATAGGGAAAGGAGATGTGGATATTTTGCTCGCCTTTGAGAAACTTGAAGGATTAAGACAACTGGAGTTTCTTAAAGAAAAGGGTATTGTAATAATTAATGATTTTGTAATCGTGCCACTTCCGGTAGCTTGTGGACTTGCAGAATATCCAGAAGATGTTATCTCTGTTATAAAAAATACAGTTCCTGATGCAGTTGTTATTGATGGTCTTTCACTTGCAAAAAAAGCGGGCAATGCAAGGAGTATGAACATTGTGCTTCTCGGTCTGCTTGCAAAAAAACTTAAGATTGATAGAACGCTCTGGTATCGTGTAATAGAAAAAAGGGTACCCAAGAAGACCTGGAAAGTGAATAAAAAAGCATTTGACCTTGGCTACGAATCGAACTGAGCATAGGGCATAGGGCAAAGTGTACAAGGCACTGGGAAGAATAGTAGAGGGGATTAAAAATCAATGTCTATCGGAACTATTTTCCTCATTCACGGCATAGGCGAACAGAAACCGGGATATTCGAAGGAGTGGCAGGAAAATATACTTTATTACCTGGGTTCCACTGAAGTTGATTTTGTAGAGATATACTGGCAGAATGTTTTCAAAAAGGCACATATAAAAAAGAAAACTAAACTTCAAATCAAACTCTATAACACCCTTCTTGATATACTCACAAGAAAGATAGAGAAAGAAAAGATTGGACCTATTGAATGGCTTAAGGAGATAGTTCTCGATTTTGTTCTTTATCTTACAAATAAAAGACTTCAGAGAAAGATTAAGGATTGCCTGAAGAAACCAATACTAAAAAATGAGTTTAAAAAACCCCTATCCATTATATCCCATTCCTGGGGAACCGTTGTAGCCTATGATGTGCTTTTTGATTTCTTCAAGGAGGGAAAAAGGTTTTCGCTCGATAGACTTTTCACACTCGGTTCGCCTTTATGGCTGCTGAAAGAAATGGACAAAATCCTATCCCTTTTTCATTACGGAGGGGCAAGAAAATTGAACAACACAAAGCAGTGGATAAATGTCTATGCACAGGGAGACCCTATAGGTGCAAGTCTTATACCTTTTAAGTTAGATGAAGATTTTATGGTTTCATCCATTCCTGATATACCTCCTCATTCATCCTATTTTGTAAAGAAAAATCGGTGCGTTCTGAAAGATATAATCGCAGATTCATTAACCGAACATTCCGAAAAGGAAATGTAACCTCAGGCTTTAGAGACTGTGGAAAAATGTAAATTTTCGCATGGTAGCCGCAACCTTTAGGTTGCGTAACTTACTGTATTTAAGCAGTTATATTCGCAGGCTAAAGCCTGCGCCTACCTAAAAACGCTATTTTGGCACAGTCTCT
>SOKM01000144.1 GCA_004375785.1 Candidatus Cloacimonadota bacterium
CAATGTATGCGTTATACCTAGCATCAGGAAAACCATCAGGACTTCTAGATTGGAACAATAATTATTTAAATGAGAAAGATAAGTGTATAAATATCCACTGCTCTAATTATCCTAGCAGTTTTATTGGAAAGGAGTTTGAGATATCGAATCTTGATGTTATTGGAAACACTTTAGGATTTGATTTGTGTTTTGGTGCTTGTAAAGCTCAAATAGCTCCAGGTCCTATGACTTTTGCTAAATTATCTACAGATGATAGTTATGGTAAAATCAAGGTTTATTTTGGGGAAGGAGTATTTACCGATGATCCAGTTAACACCCCTGGCGGTATAGCTGTTTGTAAGGTAAATAGATTACAGGAGTTGATGGACTTTATCTGTCAAAATGGTTTTGAGCATCATGTAGCTATGAATAGAACTCTTTCTGCGAAGGTTCTTAATGAGGCTCTTGGTAAATATCTTGGGTGGGAAATATACTGGCATAAGTAGTAAATATATTTTTCTAGTAAATTTTATATATATTGTATTGTTAACTTAATAGGGCTTAACAAAATCGAAGATTTGGGAGGTGGAGTATACAATTAAAAAAGAGGTAGTGTCTGAAACCTTTTATAGATAAGATTTTCAGAGTTTCGTGAAGGCTACTATTGTTAAGTTAGGGGGTGATTATTATACCAAAGCAATCGGGGTCTTCCTTTTGGCTAGATGAAGGGAGAAAAAATAGAAAGGAGGTTTTATGGTAAAAGAAAAATGAGATTTGTTCAGGTATAACTTAAAGCTTCATTAAAACTACATCCCTAAACAAATCTCAGAAAAGATTTTATTAAAAATTGCTTTATGAGTAAAACAATTAAAAGGAGAATGTGAAAATGAAAAAGCTAATATTATGGTTGATAGTGATGTTGGTGGGTATATCTATGGTAGCAACTTTTTCACTTGCAGGTTGCAAGCCAGCAGTTGAAGAAGCAGTAGTTGAAGAAGCCCCACCAGTTGAAGAAGAAGTAGTTGAAGAAGCCCCACCAGCCGTAGAACTCCCAATGGAAGGTTGGGTAGTTGGTTATTTACCGGGCAGCCTTAGAGATGCAGCTCGTGTATTTTGGTCCTATTATACCAAGAAGGGAGTTATGGATGCAGGTGCTGAAGAGTTCATAATGATTGATTCTGAGTTGGATGTTACAAGGCAAGTAGCCGATGGTGAAGATATTCTAGAAATGGGTATAGATATATTGGTGATGAATCCAAATGATGCTGATGCTATGATACCTATAGTAGAAAAGGCAAACGAGATGGGAATTCCAGTAGTATGTATCGATAGGGCAACTAATGGTGGAGATGTAATTTGTACTACTGGGCTTGATAACTGGCAAATTGGAGAAGAAGCTGCAGCATTATTGTTAGAGCTCATTGGCGAAGGTAAAGTACTGCATATCCAGGGTACTTTAGGAGCATCAGTAGTATATGAGAGAGGAGAAAGCTTTAGATTAGGACTAA
The DNA here is from genome assembly GCA_004375785.1 of Candidatus Cloacimonadota bacterium. Taxonomy (GTDB): domain Bacteria; phylum Hydrothermota; class E44-bin80; order E44-bin80; family E44-bin80; genus E44-bin80. The sequence goes on from SOKM01000144.1 coordinate 1,488, forward strand.
AGGATCATCCAGAGATAGAGATTGTAGGAGAACCTGCTTCTGAATATTGGACAGCAGAAGACGGACTTGCATATACCGAAGATGTTCTTACTGCACATCCAGATCTGGTTGCTGTTTATACTCATACTGATACCATTACTGAAGGTGCTATCGCTGCTGTGAAAGCTGCAGGGAAGGTGGATCAGGTCACATTCTTTAGCCAGGGTTGGTATGGAGGAATACCCGATATAATGAAAGAAGGATCAGCAACGGTATATGACTGGGCTGTAGACCCCATAGCGATTGGAAAAGCAACTGCAGATGTATGTATAAAGATTGCTAAAGGAGAACTAGATATAATCCCAAGAAAGATTGCAGTTCCCAATCAATTGGTAACCATGGAAACAGTTGATGAGTATTGGGAAAAGCTTAACCTTAATCTTTTGGATGTCTCAGCGGTTGAGCTATAATGATTTGAACTGGGATTAGAGAGGGGAGGGGGAAATCCTTCCCCTCTCTCTTATGAGGGAGGTTTGTTAGAACAATAAGTGTAAAGGAAGTAAAGGATGAAGGATGTTTTTGTTGCGGGTGAGAAGAGGAAATTTGATTTTAGAATTTTTTGGAAAAGATTTGGGGTTTTAATAGTCTTTCTTATCATGTATATTTCATCAGTGCTTTCTACTGATGTATTTTTTACTATAAATAATCAGTTAAACATTTTGCGACAAGCTTCTGTTTTAGGGCTAATTTCACTAGGATTATTTACCACCCTTAAGGGTGGTAATGTTGATTTATCAGTGGGTTCTGCGTTAGGTTTTATAGGGATTGTTTGTTGTAAAATATCTTTATATTATGGAACCGCAGTTGCTTTATTAGTTGGTTTTATAGCTGCTCTTGTTATTGGGTTTATAAATGGATTTTTAAGTACCCGGGGAAGAAATCTTTCAATAATGGTAACGTTAAGTATGAAGTTTATACTTGCCAGTGGAACATTTGCAATTACAAAAGCAATCCCTATAACAGGCCTTCCTAAAAGTTTGATCTTTCTTGGAAGTGGAAATATTGGATGGGCTCCAGTGCCAGGAATTGTACTGATTGTTGTATTTATTGCATTTGCGATATTTTTCTACTTTACTTCTCCTGGAAGAAGGGTAAGTGCAGTAGGTGTGAATGAAGAAGTTGCGGGCTTTTTTGGTATTTCACCTAAAAGAGTTCAGATATATACTTTCCTTGCCTCTACACTTTGCGCTGCACTTGCAGGGATAGTTATGGTTGGAAGAGTTGCATCGGGTCAACCTCGCGCAGGGGCAGGTCTGGAGGTGGATGCAGTTGGAGCAGTACTTATTGG
>SOKM01000077.1 GCA_004375785.1 Candidatus Cloacimonadota bacterium
TTTTGTTTTATCATACAACAGAAAAAATGAATGCGAAGAATAACGGTTTTAGAAGCGGATACACAGCCATTATTGGAAAACCCAATGTGGGAAAGTCAACTCTTCTCAATACCATTCTTGAAACAAAGATTTCTGCTGTTACACATAAACCACAGACAACGAGGAAAAAGGTTGTTGCAATTTATAATAACTCCAATTCCCAGATTATATTCCTCGACACCCCGGGAATATTCGAACCGAACTATGAACTTCAAAAATTAATGGTGCGTATTGCAATGCAGACAATAGGAGAAGCAGAGATTATTCTCTATATGATCGATGTAGAGGAAAAAGAATTGGATTTACATATTCTTGAAACAATAAAAAAAATTAAAAAACCTGTTTTCCTTTTAATAAATAAGATTGATTTAGTAAATAAAGATTTACTCCTGCCTCTAATAGACGAGGCAAAGGAAACATTTCCCTTTAAGGAAATTATTCCAATCTCTGCCTTAAAAGGTATAAATAAGGATGAACTCCTTAAAACCTTAATAAAATATCTTCCAATATGTTCTCCTCTTTATCCTCTGGACGATATTTCTACACAGCCAGAGAGATTTTTTGTTGTTGAAGCAATAAGAGAGCAAGTATTTCTCCAGTATGGAGAAGAGATACCATATAACACGGCAGTATACATCGAAGAGTTTCGCGAAGCAAACGAGAGGAAGAAGGATTATATCAGGGTTATAATTTTCGTAGAACGAGATAGCCAGAAGAAAATCATTATAGGTAAAAAAGGGGAAGCAATAAAAAAACTTGGAATAGCTGCAAGGAAAAATATTGAACTCTTCCTTGATAGACCAATATTTCTTGAACTTTTCGTGAAGACGAGAAAAAAATGGAGACAAAATGCAGCAATACTCAGAAGTATTGGATATCTCTAACCCTGGGCAAGGATAAAGCCCTTCGACATCGCCCAGGACAGGGTTAAAGGATAAAGGTTAAAGGATAAAGTGAAAGTAGAATGACAAAAGAAGAAGGAAAGACACAAAGAAGAGAAGTTATAAAGAATATTTTCTTCTCATTTGTAGTAGCGCTTCCGATCTTTAATACCCTCTCTTTTCTCTTCAGGAAAGAAAAGAGAGGCAAAAAACCCTCTTCTAAGGAACTTACGAGAAACCATAAATTAGCAGGATAATCAGGTAGCCGCAGGCTTCAGCCTGCGTGGATGTGAGATGTACGATGACAAAAAGAAAGTGAATATGGGATGTATGATGGAGGTATGGTAAACAAACGCCACGCTGTAAGAAAACTCTTCGTTGTAAACGAATGCAAAAGCTGTAATAAAACGCTTCGCTGTAATGAAACATTTCGCTGAGGGTGAGTTTACTGCTGTAAAATGGATACACATAAGAGAGGCTGGAAACACAATTACCAAATAACTTAATTACGGAGTTATGAGATTGCTTCGGTAGAAAATATGGAAAAATACTCGCAATGACAAAATAAAAAACAAAAAAGTAAGGAAAGGGAAAAATGGCAAATAATAATGGGAAGGAAGGACTTGGGTGCATCTCAATTGCAATTTTAATTCTCGGTGGATTTTTCTCACTTGTTTTTCTCTTTTTCGGAGTTCTATTTATATGGTCTGCCGGTGCTCCTGGTGTCGATAGCGGGGCACGATTATCTACAGGAATTATTCTTATTTTTATAGGACTTATCTTTATAGGTATAACGATTGGGATTACCGTTTTTATATATAGAAGGCTGCATCCAAAGGAAGAGAAGATCGAGATTACACAAAAAATTGACCTCTCAGGAGATGTCAGCATTCAGTCCATGAAATGTCAAAAATGCGGTGCCCAGTTAGATAAAGATAGTATAACAACAAGGGAAGGGGCAATATTTATCTCTTGCCCATACTGTGGCTCAGACTATGAAGTAGAGGAGGCTCCCAAATGGTAAAAAAACTATTATTAATTTTCTCCGTACTTTTCTTCTCCGCCACAAGCATTTTCTGTCAGGATTATCAGTTCACAGTAGACAAAAACTATTCCATTCTCTATATAAACAGCGATGGAACTTGCACAATAAACTATGAGATTCAGTTTACCTGTGACGAATACGCACATACGATAGATATTGTTGATATGGGGATGCCGAATGAATGGTATGACCTGAAATCAGCATCCGCTAAAATAGATGGTCACAAACTGTCTAAGATAAGGCATTCTGAGTATGTTCATCCAGGTGTAGAGGTTCATCTTGGTGCTTATGAGATTTCCCCCGGGGAGACAGGAACACTGCTTTTTGCAATAAACATAAAAAATATGATATTCCCCGACACTGATGATACCTCATACGCTTCTGTGAAGTTTTCACCCACCTGGTATGGAAGCCAATATACACATGGAAGAACAGACCTCTCCTGTTACTTTGTTTTCCCTCAAGGTGTAGAACCTGATGAACCGAAATACCATGAGACAAAGTTTACAGAAGCTGGAGTGGACTCCTCTGGTCGTGTATGGTACGCATTTTCAAATCCAAATGCCTCACCGTCAGGTCAGTATATCTTTGGTGTTTCATTCCCAAAGAAATACATCCCTGATGATGCAATCTTAAAGAAAACACCACGGAAGTTTTCCTTAGGAAAAGCCATCGGTACCCTCATTTCTGGCATTTTTGCATTCATTGGAGGTTCCTGCCCTTGCGTCATTATTGGATTTTTTATCTTTATTGCTGTAATGGGTGCTGTCAAATCTTCTAAAAGAAAAATGAAATATCTTCCTCCTGCGCTCTCTGTGGAAGGAGTGGGAATAAAAAGAGGACTTACAGCAGTGGAAGCCGCTATCCTTTTAGAACTACTCTTCAGCAAGGTAGCAACTATGATACTTTTCGGATTAATTAAAAAAAGGGTTATAAGCGTGAAGAAAAAAGACCCTCTGAAACTGGAAATCGTTGAAAAGGAAGTAGAAAAGTTGGAACTTCACGACTACGAGAAAGATTTCTTAAAAACAATAGGTAAAGATGGCAAGATCAAACAAAAATTGCTAAAGACAACATTCGTAAATCTTATAAAGTCTGTAAATAAAACAACAAAGGGGTTCTCAAGAAAGAAAACAAGGGAGTACTATAGAGGAATTCTTAATAGAGCCTGGAAAGAAATAAATGCTGCAGGTACCCCAGAATTAAAATCAAAGGCATTTGATAAGAACCTTGAATGGCTTATAATGGATAAGGAGTATGGTATTAAGATGAATGAATCCTTCAAAGACACTACTATAATTGCACCTCTCTGGTGGGGACACTATTCTCCGGGATTTACAAGACCAACCGCCGCAGTCTCCCCCGCTCCTGGGATTAAAGCACCATCTATTTCAATGCCGAACCTACCCGGTTCAAATTTTGCAAACTCTATAGTGACAGGAATAGAAAGTTTCTCAAATAGGATGGTGAGTAACATAACAGGTTTGCAAACATCAGTTACAAGGGTAACACATCCTGTTCCAGTAAGTAAATCAGGAGGGTGGTCATCAAGCGGCGGAGGTTGTGCCTGTGCTTGTGCTTGTGCAGGTTGTGCCTGTGCTTGCGCAGGAGGCGGAAGGTAGCCGCAGGCTGAAGCCTGCGCGAGGGAAGAGGGAAAAGTGAAGAGTGAAACGGTGAGGTGGAGAAACGGAGTGTCGGAGAAACGGTGAAAAACAGTAGCGGAGTGAGAAGTAAATGAACGCTGTGCTGTAAACTAACACTGTCGCTGTACAATATGAACTAAACAAACTAAATAAACAAAATGAACCAGATGAACCAAAATGTTTTTTAAGAAAGCAGTAAAGCCGATAAAGAAGGGGCTATATCATAAGAGAGGTGAGAGAGGTAAATACCAGGGTTATCGAATTCACCTCAGAGTGGAAGAAAATGGACAGGGGTTGCTCGTCATAAATGCATCAAGAATATTACATCTGAATAGAACTGCAACGGAATTCGCTAAATACATCATAGATGAAAAAGAGGATAAAGAGGTTGTGAAAGAAATCTGCTCAAAATACAGAGTCAAAAGAAAGACAGCAGAAAATGATTATATGAAATTAAAAAACAAGATTCTTGAGATTGCAACAGCTGATAATATTGAACCAGAAGCCTTCTTCGGAATGGATAGAATCGATGCTTTCACTACACGCTTATCTGCACCTTACAGGGCTGATATCGTTCTGACATACAGATGTAATAATAACTGTGCTCACTGTTATGTTGCAAGAGAAAAACCTTTCCCTGAAATGGAAAAAGAGAATTGGAAAAAAGTTATAAAAAGACTCTGGGATATAGGTGTTCCACATATCACATTTACTGGAGGAGAGCCAACTTTAAGGAATGACCTAACAGAACTTATTGAATATGCTGAAGAGATTGGACTCGTTACTGGACTGATAACGAATGGAAGGCTTCTTTCTCAAGAATTGGTGAGTAAACTTGTTGGTGCAGGACTCGACCATATTCAGATTACAATTGAATCATATTCAGAAGAAACCCATAACAAAATGGTGAAAGCAGATGGATGGAAAGAAACAGTGAAAGGTATTAAAAACTGTCTTAATTCCCCCCTTTATGTTTTAACAAACACAACCCTCACAAGGGATAATTGTGATGAGATAGAAAAGAATGTAACTTTTCTCAAAAGCATAGGACTTGAGAAGTTCGCTTATAACAGCCTTATTTATTCAGGGAATGGGGGTTCGATTGGAACAGGCATTGAGGAAGAAGAGATTGGTACGTACGTCGGAAGAATCAAGGAAAAAGCAGAGAATCTTAAACTTAATTTTATTTGGTACACACCCACTCATTACTGCGTTTTTGACCCCTGTATAATGGGTGTAGGATTAAAACAATGCTCCGCTGCAAAATACAACATTGCCATAGAACCAAATGGAGATGTTATTCCCTGCCAGAGTTACTTTGAAACAATGGGAAATATCCTGAATGATTCCTGGGAAAAGATATGGAACTCTGATGTTGCAGAATATCTAAGGAAAAGGAAATATGCAGAAGAAAAATGCAGTGTCTGTCCTGACCTAACTCTTTGTGGTAATGGATGTCCACTTTATAACAGAGCAAAGGATAAGCAAGTCCTTTGTTCAAAAGGATAGGTTATGGCAGAAAAAGAAACTTTTAACCTCTTAAAAAAGGAGGCAGTATGATTCAGGCTTATGTCTTCATCAATATCCAGGCTGGAAAGGCTAAGGATGTTGTCGGCAAACTTCGCAGAAAGAAGTTTATAAAGAAAGTACACCTTGTTACAGGACTGCACGATGCCATTGCTTTCATCGAAGGAAAAAATATAAAGGCACTCGCTAATAATATAACGGAAGGCATCCACAAGGTAAAAGGGATTACGAAAACCGTTACTTGCGTTGTCGTTAACGGCAAGTAGGTATCTGTAGACCCTTTTATCTCTTTATCAATTAAGGCAGGATTGACAAATATCCAACCCTGCCTTACTATCTTCTAAATTTATATATTCACCAATGTCATTGGAGTAGCGAAACCTTGGACTGACGCAAGGAAGGCTTGTTTCTCCCTATTTGATAATTGAATATATTGTAAGTACTATGGAAACGCAGAGCGAGCTCTGCTACTCCATCTATATGAATCTTTAGTCTTATGTCTAAAGTCTTAAAGAAACGGAGGTTTTATGAAAAGAGTTATTACTGCTATTTTTCTCATATTCTCTTTAATCTTTCTTGTCTCCTGTACATCTAAATCAGTCAAACCTCACAGAGAAAAACTACAGTACCTGACGATTCTTTACATCAACGATTACCATGGACACATAACACCATTCAAGGCACATTTTAAGGATGAACATAAGGTTGGTGGAATGGCAAGAATTGCAACAATTGTGAAAATGGTGCAGGAAGAAAACGCCAGGAGTGGAATCCCAACACTTTTTCTCTGTGCCGGCGATGTGCTCCAGGGCACACCAATGAGTACTTTATTCAAGGGTGAGCCCGATATTATCTGTCTTAACAAAATGGGTCTCAATGCTATGGTGCTGGGAAATCATGAATTTGATTATGGGCAGGAGAATTTAAACAAGTTAAGAAAACTTGCGGAATTCCCCATTCTCGGTGCAAATGTCGTCTCAGAAAGGGGACAGGCACCTATAGTAACAAGTTTTTTTACGCGCCACATAAAGGGAATCAAAATTAATATTCTTGGACTTGTAACAGACGAAACACCTATAACAACACATCCCAAAAATGTAAAAACTCTCCTATTCCTCAACCCTATTACAACTGCGAAAGAGGTTCTCTCTAAAATAGAAAAAGAGGGAATTATCATTGCCCTAACACATTTAGGTTATGAAACGGATAAGAAACTTGCCAAATCAACCAAAGGAATTGATATTATTATCGGCGGACATTCACACACAAAGATAGAAGAACCCAAAAAGGTGAATAATACACTTATCTGTCAGGCGTATGAATATGGTAAATTTGTTGGAAGGCTCGACCTTGATATAGAAAAAGGGAAAATAACGAGATATGAAAGCGAACTTATCCCCGTTACAGAGGAAATTGAAGAGAATGTAGAAATTAAAGAAATTGTGGATAAGTATGTGTCAAAACTTGACACCAGATTAAAGGTAGTAATAGGAACAGCACTTACTCCACTCAACGGCAAAAGAGAGGATATAAGGAATAAAGAAACGAACCTCGGTAACCTTATAGCCGATGTTGTAAGAGAAATGGTAAAAGCGGATATTGCATTTGTAAACGCAGGAAGTATAAGGGCAAGTATTGACAGAGGAGAAATCACAGTTGAAGAGGTTATCAATGTCCTTCCTTTCGGCGGGCATCTTGTTACAATGGAACTTACAGGCAGTGAGGTTCTTGAAATCTTAAGGCATGATGCAAAACTGGAACCGAGCTCCGGTGGTTTCCTACAGGTATCAGGCATCACTTTAGAAATTAAAAATAATGAGATAACGGCTCTGGGAATTGGAACAAAAGGGATTGAACTGGAAAAACTCTATAAGGTCGCAACAAATGATTTTCTTGCAGCAGGTGGAGATGGATATACTGCGTTCAAAAAAGGAAGAAAATACATAGATACAGGTCTTGTGTTTAGCGATTTACTGATCGATTATATTAAAACAAATAAAGACATCGATGCGAAGACAGATGGAAGAATCAAGAAGAATTAAGGTCTACTTAAACGGAAAGCCTGTTAATATCTTTAAGGGGATGAAGGTGAAACATATCCTTTCACTGGAGATACAACAAGAAATAAAAAGTGGTGAATCAATTATTACTGATGAAGAAGGAAACGAGCGCGGACTCGAAGGAAGCTTAAGTGATGGAGAGAAACTGCGCATAGGTAAAAGACAAAATATTGCTTGACTTTAAGGAAACTATATGTTATGAATGTATTTTGCAACTGAGATAGACGAAAAACAACAGAAAAAGAATCAAAAAAGAAAGGAGGTGAAGAAGTATATCTTACATTAGTCCTTTAAAAAAAAGAAAGGAGAAAGAATGAAAACTCTTATTATATTTTCTACACTGGTCATTTGTATGACTGCTCTTAATGTTTCGGGTGTAGTGCCTATGGATCCATGGTCAAGTCCCCAAGTAACCAATTCTTATTCCAATAACCCCATTACTGAAGATCTATCAGATATGAAGGTTGCACGTGCCATTGGGGTTGAAAACAATCCTTTTTACTATAGCCTTGAGACACTTACATTTGAAGAGAGAAAAAACGCACGCATAGATATTGAATTTATGCTGCCCGTTTCCAAGAGCATAGAGATGTTTGCCAATGAAATTGAAAACAAATGGAACAGTGAATATTTTGATGAAGCACTTACGCTTCTTGCTGAACTTGACGAAATGGAAGGAGTGAAAGGTAACGCTCTGATTGGTATTTCATGGAGAACACCTATTCCTGCTCCAGCATCGGATTGGGGCAACGATGTGCAGATAAGTGCGAGGGACAGTGTCTTTGTGCTTGCAATGGACCATCATAATGGTAATGACAATCTTTTTGCAGTCCTCGGGTTCACAGGTGACGGTACGGGAAGTCACTTTACAGTAAATATCTCTACAGATGGTGGATATAACTGGTCTGAAACTTTCATGTTAGGTGGATTTTCTTTTGTGATGAATGATGTGGATGGGATGGTTTGCGCAAACCACTTTTATGTAGGTTATACAGGCGGCCTTGTCTCAGCTCCCAATGCAATGGCATGGCTTAAATGTTTTCAGGCAGCGAATGGAGCGTCTGATACATTTCCTGATGGTTCATCTTCCTATAAAGTCTTTGAAACCACACTTCCAGACACAGTAATGGACGTGGAAGTCTCAAGCAACCATGATCAGTATAACAACAGGTTATATTTTTCTGCCATTACAAAGAATGGTAGTGTTCGTTTCTTCTGGGGCTTTCCTGATCAGGTTAACTGGTCAGAAAACACTACAGGGATAACGGATGCTCTGCAGGGGCTTGACCTAAACTGGAATCTGAATTACTCTGACTATTTTATGATTCTTTCCTATATTGATAACTCTGATAATGTTCAGATTTATGGGTTATTTAGCTTTGATAACCTGATTACTTACGGGATAAACAGCACACCTTCTTACTTTACGACCTCTTGTGGTGCGTATGGAGATACCCTTTTCTGTGCTTTTTCTTATGATGGAACCTATATGGAGGTTCGTTATCTTGTTCGCTACGGTACAGGTGGTACCTGGTATCAAGGAAGTGTTGGTACTTCATCAGAAAACAACTATACTCCAGATGTTACCCTGCGAGGAGCAGGAGGAACACATGCAGCTTATCGTGGGCTAAGTACTACTTACGGTTATTATCGATACCGCGGGTATTCTGGCACATGGTCAACACCATTCCAGTTCAATGATAACGCTATGTCAGGAGACATTCGACCTGAAATTGAGTTTGTAGGTTCTGGTGCATACGGCATACTTTACAGAACTCCTATATTTAACTTAGGTATCTGCTACTTTGATAGAAGTGATGCTGCGGTTGCCGAATCGCCTGCTAAAACTCCTGCTTCTTCCTTTGTAAAGCTTTATCCGAATATTACAAAGGGTAAAGCACACCTCTCCTATGCTATTACAAAACCTGGGAATGTTCGTCTCGAACTGTTCGATGTCACAGGAAGGTTAGTAAAAACTCTCTTTAATGGGTACAGAAGAGCGGGAGATTACAGGACAGAGGTTAACGCAAGTTCGATTACACCTGGAGTCTACTTCATGAAAATCAATACCCCTGATGGTGGTTTTACCGAGAGATTAACCATTCTAAAGTAGCTGTCTTCACAACAATATCTTCAAAGGTGAAGGGTTCTTCCCTTCACCTTTTTTTATTGGTTTCCTGAAATAAAAAGCAATTACTTTCTGATTAACAGGTGAAGATTCCTAATAGGCGAGGCTTCCAGCCTCGTGGTGAGACTTATCTTTTTTCTTGACTTTCTTGAAAGAATACTGTTAAATAAGAACTATGAGGCTAGAATTGAAAAAAGAAGATATATTAAAACTTACAGGTCTCTTCTTCTTTGCAGTAGCAATGGGTTATATGGAATCAGCCGTTGTCGTGTATCTACGTGAACTATATTATCCGGAAGGCTTTCATATAATTTCAGAGGAATCCCTTAAAGCCGTTCCTTTTCATATCCTGTTAACGGAAGCAGGAAGAGAACTTGCTACCATTATAATGCTGACCTCCTTGAGCATACTTCTCGTAAGACGAAACTGGTTGAAGAGGTTTGCATATTTTCTTTTTGCCTTCAGTATATGGGATATTACCTATTATCTCTGGCTCTATATACTTATAGGGTGGCCCGAGTCCCTGCTTGCAAATGATGTTCTTTTTTTGATTCCAAAACCATGGGTCGGACCTGTTGTCGCACCAATACTCATCTCTTTCTCACTGATATTTATCTCTTTTCTTATATTGTCCAGTAAAAAAGAAATTCTCACTCTAAAGGAGTTCTTAAAAATGTGGAAATACTGGGTTTATCTTTTAATTGCCATTTGGATGACAATTTCAGCATTCATCCTGTGGCAGCACAGGCTTATATATTTATGGAATAATGTAATTATCGGT
>SOKM01000229.1 GCA_004375785.1 Candidatus Cloacimonadota bacterium
AGGTGACGGATCCAGTTTGTGATATGGAGCTCAAGAAAGAGAATGCTATTCATGCAGAATACGAAGGTAAAATCTATTACTTTTGTTCGGAACACTGCAAAGAACAATTCTTAAAGGACCCTGAAAAATACAGTAAAACCGAAAAAGTCATTGATCCAGTCTGTGGTATGAGCATTTCTGCATCAGGAGAGCGGACCGTTGAACACAAAGGAAGAACATATTATTTTTGCTCCCCAGGATGCAAAGATAAATTTGAGGATAAACCGGAAAAATATATCGGAAAATAAAGCAATTCATCATAGCTCACCTTCTCTTTATCATTAGGTATACGGGGTCAGGCTGAAAACTGAAAATTGGATTATGTATCATTCCAAACTTCATTCTATAAATCGCAATCTCCTGTCATTAATATTCCGATCTAAGTAGCTTACCATCGTTGTTGTTCTTTTCAGATATGATGCTATCTGCTTAGGTTGCTGTAACTGTATCACATGATAGAAAGCACAGGATATTCTATTCTCGGTTTCCTCATCATAGTATAACTATATCAAATTTGTTTGTTTTATAGTCAATGTAAAGCTTACATTTCAGTTTTCAGCCTGACCCCGTTCTCCCATAAAAAAGGGATTGACAAATTGTTATAATATGCTATAAGATAGGTATAGGGGGTAGCCCTACCAGTAAGAGGAGGTGTTGTAATGCTTCAAAGAAAAGGATGTATAACAGAAAGAAATAAAGAATCGCTTTTGATTAGAATTAAGAAAATTCAAGGTCAAGTACAGGGATTAGAGAAGATGATACATGCAAATCGGTATTGCGTTGATATTCTTATGCAAATTTCATCCGTCCATGAAGCCCTCCGTGGTTTCGGAAAGGAAATCATGCATGACTACTTGAAGCGCTGTGTCTCTAAATCAATTCTATCTAAAAGAAAAGAAAAACAAGAAGCAATCTACAGGGAACTCATGGATGTAATCTATAAGTATGCAAAATAACCAACCAAACGGAAAGGAGATGTTAACCATGGGGAAAATGATTGAAGTTTTTACAGCGGACTGTCCTCTTTGCAAAGAAACTCTTGAACTCATAAAGAAAGAGGTTTGCAGTGAATGTGTGGTGATCGAAAGGCGGTGTTCTGGCGATGAGTGTTGTGAACCAGCCAAGAATTACGACATAAAAGCGGTTCCCACAGTTGTTATCGATGGGAAGATTGCTATTGTTGGAAAACCTACGTTGGAACAGGTAAAACAACTGTTTGAATAAAACAAGAATAAAGATTCATATCTTGCTGAATGTACCATGACAGTTCGAATTGTGGTTTACTGAGTATTTACATATTTCTTTTCAAGTATTTCAAGATTTTCCTGTTGACAAAAGTGTTATGCTGAGTTAAATCTATGATTGTGAGATTTTCAAGACAGGTGCTGGTGGAGTGGATTGGCAAGAGAGGACAGAAAAGACTCGGCGAGAAGAGCTGCCTTATAATCGGTTGTGGTGCACTTGGAGCAAGTTCAGCGACAATTCTCGTAAGAGCAGGCATTGGCGATCTACGAATCGTTGATAGGGATATTGTAGAAATATCTGACCTCTCAAGGAATATGCTGTTTGATGAGACTGATGTTACAAAGATAATGCCAAAACCTCTGGCAGCAAAGAAAAAACTTGAGAGAATCAATTCAGAGGTAAATATTGAGTCTTTTGAAGATGATGTAAACAGTGGCAATATTGAAAAATATGCAAGGGGCGTGGATATCATTCTTGACGGGACTGATAATCTTGAAACGCGATTTCTCATCAATGACCTTTCTCTGGCAGAGAAGATACCGTATGTTTTTGGCGCCTGTGTTTCATCTCAGGGAATGGTAATGAATATCATACCCGGTAAATCTCCCTGCCTGAGATGTTTTATTGAAGAGGTTCCTCAATACGGGAGTCTTGCAACCTGTGAAACAGCAGGTATCCTGCCTTCTATCCCTATTGTTGTTGGTGCTATCCAGGCGAATGAGGCGATTAAGATACTTATTAACAATAAGAGGGTAGAAAAAAGGCTAATCTTTATAGACATCGAAAGGAATGAATTCTCAAAATTAAGGGTTGACAGAAAAGAAAGGTGTCCTGCTTGCAGAGGAGAATATGAATATTTAATGAAAAGAAAAGGAACTGATGCAACCATTCTCTGCGGCAGGGAAACTGTTCAAATATCACCGGTAAAAAAAATGCATATTTCCCTTGGAGAACTTGCAAAGAGACTTGCTCTAAGAGGTGAAATAGTTGTCGGTAAGCATCTTATTAAGTTTGCACCAAATAAAAAAAACGAGATTATTTTTTTTCGAGATGGGAGGGCACTTATAAAAGGGACAGGGGATAAAAAATTTGCAAGAAGTCTGTATTCAAAATATATTGGAAACTAAGTGTGTCGGTTGCCGCAGACTTTACCCATGTAATAGGAAAACACTTTCACATAATGGCATTACACAGGGTTAGCCTGCGTTGTAGAATTATATTACAAACCAGGAGGCAAGATGAAGAAACATATTTTTTCAAAGGTTAGCGAGAAGGATGTAACAAGGGCAATCGTTAATGGGTTTGCAAAACAGTTCAACGAATATGTCGAATCTGACTGTATTATTGTTGGTGGTGGTCCTTCCGGACTTATCGCGGGTAGTATAATTGCTGAAAAAGGGAAAAAGGTAATGATTATTGAAAGGAACAACTATCTCGGAGGTGGTTTCTGGCTTGGTGGTTATCTAATGAATATGATAACTGTTCGTGCACCCGGGCAGGAGATACTGAAAAGGCTTGGTG
>SOKM01000362.1 GCA_004375785.1 Candidatus Cloacimonadota bacterium
CGGGCAATTTTAGTGTAAAAAGAAATAATGAAAAATTATATTAAAGAACTCCATAAAAAAAGTTTTATTGCTGACCTCCACTGCGATACAGTAGGTAAGATTATCAAAGGCGTAGATATAAGAAAGGATAACAAAGAAACACAGATTGATATACCAAAACTTAAAAAAGGTGGAGTGAACCTGCAGGTCTTTGCTTCCTTTGTTAGTCCGAGATTCGCGCCACACCACTGTGCAAGAAGGGCATTAGTACTCTTGGAAACAACATTGACACTCATTGAGAAGAACAGAGAATTTTTACTTATCAAGCATCCAGATGAGATTAAGAAATTGAGAAAGGGAAAAATCGGTATCCTTCTTGCAATCGAAGGAGGGGATGCGATTGAGGGAAGTCTCGAGCTGCTGAGAGCATTCTACAGATTAGGAGTTAGAATACTTACCCTGACCTGGAACAAGTCAAATCTTATTGGTGATGCAGCCTTAGATTCCACAAAGCCACACAACGGTCTTTCAAATTTCGGGAAGCAGGTTGTGAAAGAGATGAATAAACTCAAGATGATAATAGATATATCCCATGCTTCCGAGAAAACCTTCTGGGATGTCTATGAAAACACGGAACTTCCTTTTATTGCATCGCATACGGGAGTATACGCTATTAGAAAACATAAGAGAAATCTCAAGGATGAGCAGATAAAGGCAATCTCAGAACGTGGAGGCTTAATTGGAATTTTCTTCCTTCCAGACTATATTTCAAAAGTGAGTCCTGTAAGGGTAAAACATGTTGTTGACCATATTGACCATATAAAAGAAATTGGTGGAATAGATATAATTGCACTCGGTTCAGATTTTGATGGAATGTCAAAAAGAACAAAAGGACTTGAGCATACGGGTAAACTTACATCTCTGACAGAAACGCTTCTAAAAAGAGGTTATACCGAAGGTGATGTAAAGAAGATACTCGGACAGAACTTTTTGAAATTCTTTAATAAATTCAAATAACAGGAGGTGGAAAGAATGAAAGATTTAAAGATTTTTTTACTGGTCTCCGTATTATTTTTTCTTATTTTTTCAGTCTCCCCAGCGCAGGAAGCAAAGGGCTCTAAAGAGACAAAAGAGGTAAAAACAGAAGTTAGAGCAGAAGAATTGGAAAAGGGAATAAAGAAACCTACAGAGACAGAAGATGCTGTCAGTAGAGAGGAAGATGAAATTGCTGAGATAGATAAGGAAGCAAAGAAATTAAAATGGTATCAATTCATCGCAAAAAGAAGACTGGCTCAGAGAAGAAAGGAAGCAGAAGAAAGACTACGAAAGGCAAAACAGAGAGAAGAGGAGCCATCAGAGAAGAAAGAAGATTTAGAAAAGAGAGAGGAGAAGCCATCAGAGAAAGCAGAAGATTTAGAGAGACAGATTGAAGATATTAAAAAGGAAATAGCGAAGAGAAAAGAAGAATCAAAGAAATTGAAAGGGAAAGAGCGTGCAGAAGCTAACAAAGAGATTGCCGAACTCAATAAGAAAATAGCTGCTCTTCATAAAAAGATGGCTGCTATTAAAAAGGAAAAGAAGGAAAAAGAGGAGATAAAGAAAGAGAAAAAAGAGAGTCTCGAGGTTGATGAGAAAAAACTTGATGAAAAGGAAGAAGTAAAGGAGAAAGAAAAGGAAAAGAAAGAGAAAAAAGAGAAAGGAAAGGGAAAAGGGAAAGGAAACAAGTAGGATATGGAGTCTGTCTCTGTTTCCCTTGTTTAGAATGATATAGTATTATACATTATTATCTGTTTACTGTCATATCTAATAGGTGACATACCCTTTGCATTTATCTTTTCCAAGACGATAAAAAAGATAGATATTAGATATGCAGATGAGGGAAATGTAGGGGCAAGGAATGTCCTACACACCATTGGGAAATCTTATGGTATCCTCGTCGCCCTGCTTGATTTTTCAAAAGGCTTTGTGGTTTCACTTCTATGTTTAGCATTAAGACTTCCGTTCTATATTACTGTTATGGCAGGGTTCAGCGTTGTTCTTGGGCATGATTTTCCAGAGCTCTTTTTGCAATCCTCTTAAATCTTCTGAACAATCTCAGCATCGGTCAGTTCAGCTCAGAATTATAAATTCATCCCGATACCCAAAAGCCGCAATTGCACTCGGACCATTTATGCTCATAAATACAAAATTTTTCATCTCTGTTAGATTTTAAATAAATCCGCTTCTTATCCTTCTACATTCTTTGAGTTTGTTTCTCTGGATACTCATCGTTCTTAACTCCGTGCGGTTATCACTTCTAAATAAAGGAGTTATTTGGAAAGAACGAATCTACACCCCCAAAAAAGCACGATAGATCGAGTATTTTCCTTAGTCGTTTTGAGCTTCTCGTTCGTTTAATTCGTTGATTTCCTTTAGTGCGTTTATATTATAGGGTTGGACGCACCTTTTCCCTATCTTTAAATTAATAATCCATTGTCTAAAAATACAACACTATGTTGTAAAATTGAGCAATTTTTTTTAAAAAATTATATTTTAAAAAAATGTAAGTTTATAAAATACAATAAGTTACAAAAATTAGAGTATCTGGCACGAAAATTGCTATAATTATAGGTTGATGAAAAAAAGCTACGCAAGAGAAGATTTACAACTAAAGAATTAGTAGTTATAGCATTGCAGACTTTTAACCTTAAACCAAAAAGGAGGAAAAATGAAACATTGCAAAAACCTCTTTCTTGCAGGAGCGATAATACTTATCCTCTCCTTCCGCCTCTTTCCCCAGGGTCCTGATACCCTCTGGACAAAGGCATTTGGAGGA
>SOKM01000232.1 GCA_004375785.1 Candidatus Cloacimonadota bacterium
CATCTCTTTATTGCCTCTGCTCTTACTTTTTCTTTAGAAGAAAGAGGCAGGTAAGGTGGAGAGATGGACAATTCCCTCATTTCAAGTAACTCGGGCAAACCGTAACTAATATCAACAGAGATAACCCTGCTTCCTGGTGGCAGTGCGAGCAAAGTGCTTTTTGCCGGTAATACGGGTGTTCCGGGAATCTGAAGTTTATTAAAACCTTCTATTACGGGACTATTATCAATAAATGATACAGAACCAGAAGTAAGCCTTAAGCTTATAACCTCTCCAGAGAGAGATATAGCTGTTAGAAGAAAGAGAGTGATAAAAACTTTTCTTAAAAACATAATACCTCCTTTGTTCTTTAGTTTTTTCATTTTTTTAACACAGTAATATGTAACACATTATTTCCTCGAAATCAAGTTTTTTGTAATCTCCTCACTTTATTTTCTCCCCCTTCTTTCTGTCATTGCGAGCCCGCCACATTCATTTCGTTCAGTGTATACTCAGGCGGGCGTGGCAATCTCTGTAGCGTTGGGGCTTGTCCCCAACATTGGTAAACCGAGATTGCTTTCCTTCGCTGGAGTTTACCCTTGAGCAAAGCGAAGGGCTCAGGACAGGCTCCTTTTCGATACTCGCAATGACCGTTTCCCAAGCATTTACGATCTTGGCTTTGTCAGTTTTTAATTCCAACTTTCCAATTATCTTTTCTTAAGTTGTGTCCAGATGTTCTTTACGGATTCAATATTAAAAATACGGGAAAACACAAGATAGATAATTGCACCAACAACAAAGAGACCAAAGGCTTCAATAAGGAAATTGAGCTGGCGTGAAAATATCAATAGACCTCTGAAATAGAAGAGCAAACCAAAAACAGCACCGCCTGATAAACCCGCAGCTAAAATGATTTTAAGAAAATTCTTGAGTATCCTCTTCCCATCGATATTTTTTAGTTTCTTTTGGAGGAAGTACAAAAGTAAAGTGAGGTTAAAGATACTTGCGATTGAGGCTGAAAGTGCAAGACCACGGAACAATAAAAATTTCATAAATATCAAAGAGAGAACAATATTGAGGATAACGGTGAAGATACTCAAGAACATTGGTGTTCGAGCATCCTTATAAGAATAGAATATGCTTGTTACAACCCGCGATGATGACATTGCAAAAATACCCAATGAAAAGAATGCAAGTGCTTGAGAGGTAAAGATTGTATCCTGCACTGTAAAAGCACCCCGTTCAAAAATAAGACCCACAATAGGAACCCTTAAAACAAAGAGTAAAACCGATGCAGGGATTGTAAGAAAAAATACGAATCTGAGAGAACGGGAAAAACTTGTTATTACTTCCTTATGCTTTGATTCTGAAACAAATTTTGCTGCATCGGGTAATGTTACAGTTGCTACTGCCATTCCAAGCACCCCTATAGGAAGCTGCATCAATCTCATAGCATATCCAAGGTATGAAACAGAACCCTCTATGAGAAGGGATGCAAGAAACATATTAACCATTACATTAATTCTTGTGACTGCATAACTGAATTCAATGGGTATCATTATTTTTAAAAGTCGCAAGAGCCCTTTTTCTCTAAAATTTATTCGTCTGACAAGCCTGAAACCCGATTTTATGAAATAAGGAATCTGTATGAGTAACTGCAGAAGAGCCCCTACTAAAACTCCGATTCCTATGGAAAGAATAGGAGGAATACCCTTCTCTATAAGGAAAGGTGAAATGATGAAGCCACATCCTATTATTCCTATATTGAAAAGTGCAGGAGCGAAGCCGGTTGTGAAAAAATGATTATAATAATTGAGAACCCCCATTGCCAATGCAGAGACAACCATAAAAGCAACAAAAGGAAAGATGATGCGGGTCAGCTGGATGGTCAAAGCAAATTTCTCTGGGTCTTTTGTAAATCCATACGCAATGGTATGAACAATCTGTGGTGAAAAGACCATACCAATTGCGACCAGTGCTCCGATAAAAAGAAGAAGGACATTGAAGACATATCCAGTAAAGCGAAAAGCGTCTTTCTTTCCTCTCTTTTTTTCATAATCAGAAAAGATGGGGAGGAATGCAGCACTGAGAGAGCCTTCTGAAAACAGGTCTCTTAAAAGGTTGGGGATGTTGAATGCAATTCGGTAAGCATCCATCATCATCCCTGCCCCAAAGAGGTATGAAAAGGTCATCTCTCGCACAAGCCCGAGTACTCTTGAGATGGCTGTGCCAAACCCAAAACCTCCCACTTTACGCTTAAAGCTCTGCCTCTTTTCTTGTGTCATAATGTTTAGTCTTTTTAGTCTATTTAGTCTTTTTAGTCTATTTAGTTTGTTTAGTTTGTTTACCCCAGTTTACTCACCGAAGCTTTAGCGTAGGTGAGCAATCTCGGTTCTATTAGAACAGCCTAGGCTTCCAAGCCTCGAAATCTGGAGTAGCAGAGCTTGCTCTGCGATGAAGAGAGAAACCAGTTTCGCTACTCCAAGTCACATTTTTCACCCTAATCCAGTTTCTTGTCCTCTGACGCTCTGATACTCTGATGTTCTGATATTCTGGTACTCTGATACTCTGATGCTCTACCGTGCAAACTCCACCCCATATTCCCTCAATATCTCCCTTCTCCTATCAGTAAGGTATCCTCCGGAAAGGACCTGAGCAATTATCATATCCCAGTTGTCATTTCCCTCCATCAAAACTGGACCGTTTTTTGAAATTGCAATATCCCAGCCAACAGAACGCAACTCAGGTGAAACAGTAGCAGCTTTTTTTGCAAGAGTAACAATATCACTCCAGAATGGAA
>SOKM01000019.1 GCA_004375785.1 Candidatus Cloacimonadota bacterium
ACACGTGATATTATCCTGTTTTCCGTATAACATTCAAAATGTAATGTTATCAAGTGCAGATTCTGGCCCAAAGCTGCCACGCATTCCGGAATAAACCTGCCACTAATTCCGGGTGAAACCTGCCACCCATTCCGGAGAGAAGTTTACCACTTTTTGTCATATTTCCGGAATCCTTAAAACATTCAATAACCCATCCTTTTCCTCTTTAAAAATGAACTAATATCTCCTTAATAAATCTGACTTTAGAAAAGGAGATATAAATGGCACGAAAGAGGATAAGTATGAAAAAGATTCGGGATATTATACGCTTAAAAGAAACCAGTGACTTGAGTGAAAGGAAAATAGCCAAAGCACTCAACATTTCTCGACCGGTAGTAGCACAGTACATTAGCGATTTCAGATCATGTGGACTTACGTATGAACAGGCTAAAACTATTCCTGACAGCCAGCTCCTTGATCTGTTTCAAAAGAGAAAGAGTGAAAAATCTGTTAAATATGAGGAACTTATAGGTGAGTTCCCCAGATTTATACAGGAGCTCAAGAAGACCGGCGTAACTTTGATGACACTATGGAACGAGTATCAACAAGAAAATTCTGATGGATACAGTTATTCACAGTTCTGTTATCATTTTCAGGTTTGGCGGAATGCATCTAAGCTCACCATGCATATTGACCACAAGGTCGGGGATAAGATGTTTGTTGACTATGCAGGTAATAGGCTTTCAATCGTGGATCGAAAGACCGGCGAGATCCTACCTGTGGAAGTCTTTGTGGCCATCCTTGGCGCCAGCCAATTGACCTATGTGGAGGCATCTGTAAGCCAGAAATCTGAAGACTGGATCAGATCCAACGAAAACGCCTTCCTGTACTTCGGAGGAGTTACCCAGGCAATTGTGCCGGACAACCTGAAATCCGGTGTAACCCATAGCCACAAATATGAACCTGGAATCAATTTCATGTTTGAGGACTTTGCTGATCATTATCAAACGGTTGTCCTTCCAGCCCGTGTTCGCCGCCCACAAGATAAGGCGCTTGTAGAAAACGCCGTAAGGCTTGTTTATCAGAGGATCTATGCTCCGCTAAGGAACAGGACCTTCTTCTCGATAGAGGAACTCAACGAGGCCATATGGGACCTGATACAGCGGCATAACAACATACAGTTCCAACGTTTGAAGATTTCAAGGAGAGGCCTTTTTGAAAAAATTGAGAAAGCGGCTCTCAAACCCCTCCCAAAAGAGAAATATGCCATAAAGCAGTGCAGAGAACTTACGGTACAATTCAATTACCATGTTGAACTGAGAGAAGACCGGCATTATTACAGTGTACCATGGCAGCTAAAAGGAAAGCGTGTACGGGTCATCTATGATGACAGGATTGTAGCAATCTATTATGACAACATAAGAATAGCACAACATAAGAGAGATCGTGCCCCAAACAAATACACAACTCTGCACACCCATATGCCGGCCGACCATAGAAATTATGCTGAATGGAGCCCGGAGCGTTTTATCCGGTGGGCGCGATCTATAGGAGGTAATGTCGCAGAGATGATCAAGGTAGTTCTCAAAAGCCGGAAACATCCGGAACAGGCATTCAAAACATGTATGGGCATCCTTAATCTTGTAAAAGAGCATGGACCGGACAGGCTGGAAAAGGCTTGCGAGAAAGCCCTCAACTTTGGATTTTATTCTTACAGGCGTATAAAAAATATCCTTGACAGAGGTCTTGAAGAAGATCTTTTTTCAGAACAAAAAGAGCATTCCATCTCATTACATGAAAACGTTCGAGGAAGTAAATACTATCAGTAAAAAGGAGATACCTATGAATAACAATCAGGCCACACTTCAGAAACTTCAACAGATGAAGCTTTATGGGATGGCAAGGGCGTTCACCAGCACTATGGAGTCAGGATCCAAAAATCAGTTTACATCCGATGAACTGCTCTCTCATCTGGTTGATGCCGAGTGGGATGACCGTCACAATCGCAAACTCACACGTCTATTAAAAGGAGCCAGATTTCGTTACAAGGCATCTTTCGAGGAGATCGACTTTACACTGAAAAGGGATCTTGATAAAAATCAGTTGCTTCGCCTTTCCAACTGTCAGTGGATAGAATCTCATAAGGACTGTATTTTGACGGGGCCAACAGGAGCAGGGAAAAGTTTCATTGCCTCTGCATTAGGGCATCAAGCCTGTATGTATGGATTCAAGGTTCTTTACTATCCCTGCTCAAAACTTTTTACCCACTTGAAGTTATCCAGGGCTGACGGAAGCTACCTCAAAGAGCTTACTAAGATTTTAAAGATGGACGTCATTATCCTGGATGATTTTGGCCTTGAGCCTCTTGATGCTCGGAGTCGTCTTACGTTGTTGGAAATACTTGAGGATCGACATGGTAGAAAATCATCAGTTTTTGTATCTCAATTGCCGGTAGCCAATTGGCATGAAATTATCGCAGATCCCACTATTGCGGATGCCATCTGTGATCGGATAATTCATAACGCTCACAGAATCGAATTGAAAGGAGATTCAGTAAGAAAAATGTACTCAAATAATTGACGCAAACCTGCCACTTTGGTATGGCTGTTCTTAAGGAATTGGATAGGGTGTTAAGTGGTAAGGTTATTTCCAGAACAGATGGCAGTTTTCACCGGAATTCGCACCAATAAAGAGTTTAACAGTTCCTTCGATATGTTGGTACATTTAGACAAAAATAACCCAGATATTATTTACGACATTACCTTCCATTTTCAGGACATAGAAGGGAATAAGTA
>SOKM01000194.1 GCA_004375785.1 Candidatus Cloacimonadota bacterium
TACTCCAAAATAATACCTTAACTATTTGAAACGGTATCAGAGGTTATCCATTCTCTACAAATGATAGAGAAAGTGGTAAAGATTGAAAATAAACTTGGTCTTCACGCTCGCCCTGCATCTCTATTCGTGAAGACTGCAGGTCAGTTTGAATGCGATATCAAAATCATAAAAGATGATGTTGAGGTGAACGGAAAGAGCATTATGGGAGTTATGATGCTTGCTGCAGAAAAAGGAAGCGAAATCACAATAAAAGCAGATGGTGTTGATGAAAAAGAAGCTATTGATTCACTTGTAAAACTCATTATTGTAAGAAAATTCGATGAAGAATGATATTATATTGAGAGGTATTCCAGCCTCTCCAGGTATTGTTATAGGTCCGGCTTTCCTTTTCGAAGAAAGTGGTTTCCTTATCAATGGAGCTGCAAAACCAATAGCTGATACTGATAAAGAGATTAAGAGATTCAAGGAGGCAATTAAAAAATCAAAAAGAGAACTTGAGGAAATAAAGAAAAACCTGGTAAAGAAACTTGGTTTTACCAAGGCAAAATTCCTTGATGTTCAAATACTTGCATTGGAAGACCCCTGGATTATTGAAGAGATAATTAAAAAGATAAAAGAAGAAAAAAAGGAAGCAATATACTCCATTATTGAAATAAGCAAAGAACTCTTTGCAAAATTCAAAGAGATAGACGATCCTTACCTTAAAGAAAGGGCGTCAGATATAAAGGATGTAACAAACAGGGTAATAAAAAATCTAAAGAAAAAAGAAGAGAAACCATTCGAATTTCCAGAAAAAAAAATAATCCTTGTTGCGAAAGACCTTTCACCATCGGATACAGCACAACTTGAGAAGGAGAAGGTGCTCGCATTTCTTACCGACCTTGGGGGCAAAGCTTCCCACACCTCAATAATGGCAAGGGCTATTGAAATTCCCGCTGTTGTTGGCCTAAGAGAGATTACTGAAAATATAGAGCTCGGTGGGAGAATCATTGTGGATGGGTATGCCGGTGTTGTAGTAGTAAATCCAGTGGAAAAAACCCTTAGAAACTATGAGAAAAAAAGAAAACACCTTCTGGATATAGAAAAAGAACTTCTTGGTTTAAGCGACCTGCCAGCTACTACTGTAGATGGGCATACAATTGACCTTTCAGCAAACATTGAGTTTTCCGAGGATGTCGATTCTGCAAAAAAACACGGTGCAAAGGGTATAGGACTCTATAGAACTGAATTCCTATTTCTCACTCAAAAGGAACTGCCTAATGAAGAGTTACAATTCAGAATATATAAAAATGTTGTTGATAATATTTACCCTGAAACTGTCATTTTCAGAACCTTAGATATTGGAGGGGATAAACTCTTTGAAGGTATCGAACCTGAGCAAAATCCTTTTCTTGGATTGAGAGGAACTCGTTTTTTACTCAAAAGAAAAGATATCTTCAGGACTCAACTTCATGCTATCCTCCGTGCAAGTTACAGAAAAACAGTAAGGATTATGTTTCCATTGATTTCAGACATCAATGAATTGATGAAGGCGAAAAGCATATTAAGAGAGGTTATGGATGAGTTGCAAGAAAAATCAATTGAATTTGACAGAAAACTTGAGATTGGTATAATGGCTGAGGTTCCTTCCTGTGCAATCCTTGCAGATAAGTTCGCAAAAGAAACTGATTTCTTTTCGATTGGAACAAACGATATGACTCAATTCCTTCTCGCTGTTGACAGAACAAACGAACTTGTTGCTCCTCTATATGACCACCTACACCCAGTAGTGCTCAAAACAATAAAAATGATCATTGACTCAGCGCATAGAAACCACAAATGGGTTGGTGTCTGCGGAGAAATTGCGGGAGACCCTCTTGCAATCCCTGTGCTGTTAGGATTGGGCGTGGATGAGCTCAGTGCTGCTCCCATCTTAATACCAGAAGTTAAAAAGGTCATCAGGACACTGAGCCTTAAAGAATCGAAAGAGATTGCCAAAAAATGTTTCGGTTTCTCAACGTCAAAAGACGTAAGAAACTTTCTATCTAACATTATAAACACAAAACTTACATCTATAAAAGAACTTATATCTGAAGAAGTTGAATCATCTTAAAAGGTATAAAATAAATGTAAGAAATTATAAATATTATTCAACGAAATACTGATGATTAATGAAAAATATGATATTTCAGAAATGAAGGAAAAAATTGAAGGATTTCCCGACCAGATTATGACCTCCTGGGAAAAAGGGCTATCACTAAGAAAAGAAAGGGAACCAGCAAATTTAGTTGTGACAGGTATGGGGGGTTCTGCAATCGCTGGTGACCTGCTGAACGACCTTCTTTTTCAGGATATTGAAATCCCTATTATAGTAAACAGGGGATACGAACTACCTCTTTTTGTAAATGAACAGACCCTCTTACTCGTATCAAGTTATTCCGGGAATACCGAAGAAACAATTCAATCTTTTCAGGATGGATTAAAAAGGAAAGCAACGATAGTTGTTTTCACGAGCAATGGTGAGATTGAAAGAATAGCAGAAAACGAAAGGCTTCAAGTAATCAAATTACCTGAAGGTTACCCACCAAGGAGTGCTCTTGGTTTCTCCTTCTTTTCAATGTTGGGTCTTATAAAAAAATTCTTCGAGATTTCTATGGGAAATAAAGACATAGAAAATTTGATCTTAAACTTGACAAAATTAAGGAATAAACTTGCTCGTTCGCCAAACGAAATCACAGAACTTGCCGAAAAAGTTGAAGAACACATTCCTTTGATACATATCACCCGCAGGCTTAAATCTGTGGCACTAAGATGGCAAACACAGCTCAATGAAAACAGCAAAACCTTTGCTCATATAAACGTTATTCCAGAAGCAAATCACAATGAAATAGTAGGACTGGAATTCCCCCGTGAAATGATAAAAAAAATGCAATTGATATTCCTGAGAACTGAAAATTACGAAAACGAACAGGTTGCAAAAAGATTTCCTATAGCAGAGGATATACTGAGAGGTTCGCTTGGAGGGATAACAACAATAAAAGCAGAGGGAGATAATAAATTAGAGGATATGTTTTCGTTAATCTACAAAGGTGACTTTCTAAGTTTCTATCTTTCCAGTCTTCTCGGGGTTGACCCGACACCTGTAAAAAGAATCGATTTACTGAAAAAGAGATTAAAGAATTAAAATGAAAGCGTTAAAGGTAATACTTCCTGTCGCAGGAAGTGGAACAAGATTAAGGCCCCATACCCTCACAAACCCGAAGGTTCTCCTCAGGGTTGCAGGAAAGCCAATCCTTGGTTATATTATGAAAGAACTTCTGAACCACCCGATTAGTGAAGTAATCTTTATTGTTGGACACCTTGGTAAACAGATCGAGTCATACATTAAAGAAAACTTCCAATTAAAGACCCGTTTTGTTTACCAGAAGGAACAACTCGGACTTGGACATGCCGTTTATCTTACAAAGGATTTTGTAAAACCGGATGAGGAAATACTCATTCTTCTCGGAGATACCATCTTTGAAATCAATCTTAACGATGTTATAAAAAGTGAAAAGTCACTTATAGGAGTAAAAGAGGTAGAAAACCCGAGCAGGTTCGGTGTTGTTAAATTAGTAGATGGAAAGGTCGAAGGTTTCGTTGAAAAGCCGAAGAAATTTATAAGTAATCTTGCCATCGTTGGGATATACTACTTAAAAGAATCAGGAGCTCTTCTTGAGGCGTTGGAAGAAAATATTCAGAAAGGCAAAAAAACAAAAGGAGAATTTCAATTGACAGATGGTCTTCAGCAACTCATTGAGAAAGGTTATGAAATCGGTATCTTTCCCGTGGAAGGCTGGTTCGATTGTGGAAAGCCAGAGACCCTGCTTGCAACAAATCGACATCTATTAAAAAGATATCACAGAGGGGTAAGGATTAATGGTTCAGTTATTATTCCACCGGTTTTCATTGGAAAGGATACAGTGATAAAAAGGTCGGTAATAGGTCCATATGTTTCAGTGGCAAATGGCTGTGAAATCATCGATTCAATTATTAAAAACAGCATTTTAAACACAAATGCACTTGTAAAAATGAGCATACTATCAAACTCTATAATGGGTGAATCGGCAATTGTAAACGGTGGATTTCAATCACTCAATGTGGGGGATTTTTCCCAAATAGTACAGAATCTTATAGAGAAAAGGGATGAATAAGGGAGTAGCGAGACTTGTCTCGCGCCAAAGATTAAAGTATAACTCAATAACTATATATGAAAGTAGTGACAAAAACGGAGGTGAATGAAAATGGGTGAGAGAAAACTCTTAACAAGCGAATCAGTAACAGAAGGACACCCTGATAAGATATGTGATCTGATATCCGATTCTGTTCTTGATGTTATTATGGAAAACGACACGACGGGAAGGGTTGCCTGCGAGACATTTGTGTCAAGGGGTCTTGTAATGGTGGGAGGTGAGATAACCACCTCTATTTATGTTGACATTCCAAAGGTTGTAAGAAAACTTGTGAAGGATGTTGGCTATACAGACCCTGCACTTGGGTTTGATTATGAAACATGTGCTATAATTTCCTGTGTTCAGGAACAGTCTCCCGACATTGCCCTTGGCGTTGATATTGGTGGTGCTGGTGACCAGGGTATGATGTTCGGTTATGCTGTTGATGAAACAGAGGAACTAATGCCGCTTCCTATCATGCTTGCACACAAACTCGCCAGGAGACTGGCTGAGGTTAGAAAAACAAAATCTCTTGAGTATCTGAGACCTGATGGTAAATCGCAGGTAACGATTGAATACGAAAACAGAAAACCCCTCAGGGTAGATACTGTTTTAATATCGGCACAGCATGAACCAGGTGTAAAAGAAGAAAGATTGAAAGGAGATATAATCAATAAGGTCATCAAAGTAGTAGTTCCAGAAGAGTTGGTAGACAGCAAAACGAAATTCTTTGTAAACCCAACAGGGCGATTTGTTATAGGCGGTCCACAGGGCGATACTGGCCTTACAGGCAGGAAAATAATGGTTGACACATATGGAGGGTTAGCAAGGCACGGGGGCGGGTGTTTTTCAGGCAAAGACCCCAGCAAAGTGGATAGATCAGCTACTTATATTGCACGGTATATTGCAAAGAATATTGTTGCAGCGGAGATTGCTAATAGATGTGAAATTCAACTCTCTTATGCAATAGGTAAAGATGAACCTGTAAGTGTTTCAGTTGATACTTTTGGAACCAGCAGTGTGAGCGACAGTAAAATAACAAAAGTTGTGCGGAACCTTTTCGACCTCACACCCAACGGTATTATTACAGCACTCGACCTGAGAAGACCGATTTTCCGCAGAACTGCATGCTATGGACATTTTGGAAGAATTGAAGAAGGTTTCTCTTGGGAAAAAACGGATAAGGTTGATAAACTTAAAAGTGCATTATTGCTGTAAAAATAGAAAGGAGTATTTATGGACTTTGACATTAAAGATACAAAACTAAGAAAGAAAGGGAAACTGAAGATAGAATGGGCAGAAAGAAATATGCCCGTCCTGACATTAATAAAGGAAAGGTTCAAAAAGAGGAAACTTCTCAAAGGTTTGCGCATTGCAGCCTGTCTTCATGTAACAAGTGAAACTGCAAATCTCGTAAGAACATTGAAAGAAGGTGGAGCAAAAGTAACGCTAACAGCTTCAAATCCACTTTCCACGCAAGACGATGTAGCCGCATCACTTGTAATGGATTATAAAATACCTGTTTTTGCAATAAAAAGAGAAAACGATAAGACCTATTACCAACATATAGATGCTGCATTGTGTATCAGGCCAAACATAACAATGGATGACGGGGCAGACCTCATATCCACTCTCCATTTAAAGAAAAAGGAATTGCTGGATGGAATAATTGGGGGAACAGAGGAAACAACAACTGGAGTTGTCCGTTTGAGAAGTATGGCAAAGAAGGGAGTTCTTCAGTACCCCATTATCGCTGTCAATGACTCACATACGAAGTATCTTTTTGACAACCGTTATGGAACGGGGCAGAGCACAATTGACGGTATTCTCAGAGCAACGAACATGCTTCTTGCTGGTTCAACGGTCGTTGTTGCGGGCTATGGATGGTGTGGGAGAGGCTTTGCACTTAGAGTAAAAGGGATGGGGGCAAATGTCATTGTTACCGAGGTAGACCCGGTGAAAACACTCGAAGCGATTATGGACGGTTTCCGGGTTCTTCCAATGAAAGAAGCGGCTCCGCTCGGCGACCTCTTCGTTACATTAACAGGCGATATTAATGTAATAGACCTGATGCACTTCAAGCGAATGAAGACTGGTGCAATCGTAGCGAACTCTGGCCATTTTGATGTTGAGATTAATAAAAAAGCATTGAAGAAGTTATCAAAATCAACGAGATATATTAGACCTTCTGTAAAGGAATATACGTTAAAAAGTGGCAAAAAGATTTACCTTCTTGCAGAGGGTAGATTGGTAAATCTTTCTTCAGCAGAGGGACATCCCGCCTGTGTAATGGATATGTCCTTTGCAAATCAATCAAAAGCTGCATTATACTTAAAAGAAAATGCTTCGTATCTCGGGAAAAAGGTATACAAATTACCTGAGGAACTCGACCTGGAGATTGCAAATCTGAAGTTAAAATGTCTGAAAATCAGATACGACAGATTAACAAAAGAACAGAAAGAATACCTCGCGTCCTGGAAAATAGGGACATAAGGGTAGAGACAAACATATGATATAAAACAATAAATAATGCTCAGTAAACCCCGTCATTGCGAGCCATGAACCGTATGGTTCATGGCGTGAACTTTCGACGAAGGAGAAAGAACATTACCCCAGAGTGGTCTATTCAAGGACAATGAACGACGACAAGCAAGGGGATAATGGACATAGTGAGGAGTCAATCTCATAGTGCGGAAAAACGAGATTGCTTCGGGAGTGAATATGGAAGAATACTCGCAATGGCAGCCTTTTTTGACCTGCCTACCATAGTCTTGGCACAAGCAGAAATGCAACGGAGTTAACTGAATATTTAAAGCAATAAATCTAAAGAGGAGTATATATGAAAAGAAAAAAGGTTATAATAATGGGTGCTGCTGGAAGGGATTTCCATAATTTTAATCTCTTCTTCAGAAATAAAAACGAATATGAGGTGGTCTGTTTTACTGCTACACAGATTCCAAACATTGAAGAAAGGAAGTATCCTGAAGAACTTGCAGGTGAACTCTACCCCAAAGGCATACCTATTTTTCCGGAAAGTGAACTGACTGAATTGATAAAATCTAAAAATGTTGAATTTGTAGTCTTCTCATACAGTGATGTTTCACATAACTATGTAATGCACAAGGCATCAGAGGTGCTTGCCGCTGGAGCAAATTATTTACTACTTGGCTCTAAAGGAACGATGCTTAAATCTGAAAAACCTGTTATCGCTATATGTGCTGTAAGAACAGGTTGTGGAAAAAGCCAAACAACAAGAAGAGTTGCAGAAATATTGTTAGCCCATAATAAGAAAGTGGTTGTTATCAGGCACCCAATGCCTTACGGCGACTTAAAGGAACAGGCGGTCCAGCGTTTTGCCACCTATGAAGACCTTGAAAAACACAAATGCACAATAGAAGAGAGAGAAGAATATGAACCCCATATTAAAAAAGGTATTGTGGTTTATGCGGGTGTCGATTATGAAAAAATACTAAGAGAAGCAGAAAAAGAGGCAGATATCATTCTGTGGGATGGTGGTAACAATGACATATCGTTCTACATTCCGAACCTTCTAATAGTGGTTCTCGACCCTCTAAGAGCTGGCCATGAACTCCTGTATCATCCGGGCGAGACCAACCTGAGAATGTGTGATGTTGCTGTTATTAACAAGATGGATAGTGCAAAAGAAGAAGACATAAAAACAGTTAGAAGAAACATAAAAAATATTAATCCAAATGCTTTGATTGTAGAGGCAAATTCCCCTGTTAGTGTCGATAATCCGGAAATCATTAAAGACAAGAGAGTGCTTGTCGTAGAAGACGGTCCTACGCTTACACATGGTGGAATGAATTTTGGTGCAGGATTTGTAGCTGCTAAAAAGTCACAAGTAAAAGAGATTGTTGACCCGCGACCATTTGCGGTCAGAAGCATCAAAGATACATTCGAGAAATACCCAAAAACAGGAAAAATACTTCCTGCAATGGGTTACGGAGAAAAACAGATAGAGGACCTTCAAGAGACAATAAATGCATCATCAGTTGATGCTGTGGTCATTGCTACTCCCATCGACCTCCTAAAACTCATAAACATAAACAAACCGAGTGTCAGGGTAAGGTATGAACTCGAAGAAATAGGTGATAAAACCCTTTCTTATGTCTTAAAGGACTTTGTGAATCAATGAGAGAGAAAAAGGCAGTCGTTGCACTTGGCGGAAACGCCTTGATTAAGAAAGGTCAAAGGGGCAACATACATGAACAGTTTGCAAACGCCAGGGAAAGCCTATCCGGTATAGTCGACCTTATAAAGGAAGGATATAAAATTGCAATTACACACGGTAACGGTCCTCAGGCAGGCGCTGAACTCATAAAGAATGAGTGTGCAAGAAAGGAAACGCCACCACTTCCATTAGGATGTATAGACGCAGAGACAGAAGGTTGGATGGGATATATGATAGAACAATCCCTTCAAAATCGTTTGAAAAGGGAAGGAATAAAGAGAAAGGTCGTTACCATTATAACCCAGGTCATCGTAAATAGAGACGACCCGTCGCTTAAGAACCCTACTAAGTTTGTGGGTCCATCGTACAAAAAAGACGATATCGATGATTTGATAGATAAAGGATGGGTTATAAAAATAGACAAATCACGAGGATTTCGGCGGGTAGTATCATCGCCAAAACCAATCGAAATCGTTGAAAAGGAAGCGATTAAATATCTTGTTGATCTGGGAATTATTGTTATCGCAGCAGGTGGAGGTGGCATTCCCGTTTACATCGAGGACGACGGTACATATGAAGGTATTGATGCAGTTATCGATAAGGACAGGGCATCTGCCATTCTTGCAAGCGATATTAAAGCAGAACTGCTTGTTATTCTTACAGATATTGATGCTGTCTATATAAATTTTAATAAAGAAAAAGCAAAGCCTATCAGAAAAATGAATATAGAAAGAGCAGAAGAATACTTAAAAGCGGGTGAGTTTCCTTCAGGAACTATGAAACCCAAGATAGAAGCAGCAATAAATTTTTTGAAAGCAGGAGGGAAAGAAGTTATCATCGGTTCCGTTCATCAGGCAAAATCAGCTGTTGATAAACTTTCTGGAACTCTCATTGTGCCATAGTAGCGTTGGGGCTTGCCCCATGAAATAGGAATGTAAGAGAAGGTTTATGTTATTTCACAGGGCTTGTCCCCAACAGACAGAAACGGAGAATGGGAGAATTGTGAAGAGGAGAAAGATGGAAAGGACCTTATTTATAATCAAACCCGACGCGGTAAAAAGGAATGTAGTTGGAAAGATTCTTGAGATGGTGGAAGATGAAGAATTCAAGATTGTTCAACTCAAAATGCTAAGAATTGACATAAAGACAGCATCCAATTTTTACGCAATTCATAAGGAGAAATCTTTCTTTAATGAACTTATTAATTTCATTACCTCATCAAATTGTGTTATCTCCGTGCTCGAAAAAGAAAATGGAGTAAGTGAACTGCGAAAACTTGTTGGAGAAACAGACCCTCTGAAATCTCCTCCAGGAACAATAAGAAGATATTACGGTACAGATATTCAAAAGAACGCGGTCCATGCATCGGATTCAATCGAAAATGCTGAGAGGGAAATTTCTATCCTTTTCGGTGACAAGGAAACCTATTCATTTCTGGAGTAGCAGGACAAGTTGCACTACTCTACGATAAAAGATAGTGTAACCTTTTATACTTTCTAGTGGAGTTTCAAATTGAAAATATCTGATGATAAAACTTACAGTGAATACGGAGTGCAATAACGGCGTTATTGCAAAGCATAATTCTAATATGGAGTGCAACGAC
>SOKM01000288.1 GCA_004375785.1 Candidatus Cloacimonadota bacterium
GATGGAATTTTTGCAGCGAGGTCAAGTCTTTTTATACGAATCTTAATTTTTTTCATTTTATCACCCTGATAAATCAGGGTGCTGTTCTCATTTTGTCCCTGTATTCCTCAATTCCCAGCTTTAGAATTTTTATTGCATCCCTGAGAGCCTCACCATTTAATACAAACGCAATCCTTACCTCATCTTTACCTTTTCCTTTGGTTGCATAGAATCCACTTGCAGGTGCAATCATGGTTGTTTTTTTATCAACATTAAATTCCGTAAGCATCCATTTTGCAAAATCCTCAGCATTATCAACTGGAAGTTTTGTAACAGTGTAAAAAGCTCCCTCAGGTTTTTGTACATAAACACCTTCAATTTTATTCAATTCTTCATAGACAATATCCCTTCTCATTTCATACTCATCTCTCATCTCTTTTATAAAATGGTCTATCATCTTAAATGTTGCAATTGCACCATACTGCTCGATTGTAGGTGGACACAATCTTGCCTGACCCAATTTTAGAACACTCTCAATAATCACCTTGTTTTTTGATACAATAAAACCTATTCTTGCTCCACAGGCACTGAATCTCTTTGAAATACTATCCATAATAACTGCCCTATCCTCAATATTCATAAGATGGAGAATACTTGTATGTTGTCTGTTATCGAATGTAAATTCCCTGTAAACCTCATCTGAGAGGATAAAAAGATTATACTTTCTTGCTATCGCTGCAACTATCTCCAGCTCCTCCCTCGTATAAACAGTACCTGTTGGGTTGTTTGGTGAACAGACAAGTATCGCTTTTGTTCTCGGAGTAATCTTTGGTTCTATCTCTTCCATTGGAGGATATCGAAAACCGTTCAAGAGGGTAGTCGAAAGGGGAATAATTCTGACTCCAGCCATTTCTGCAAATCCATTGTAATTTGTATAAAAGGGCTCAGGTATCAACACTTCATCTCCAACATCACAGGTAACCATCAAGGTAAAAATAATGGCTTCACTTCCTCCTGTTGTTATAAAAACTTCATCCGAGCTTACATCAATGTTATAGCGAGAAAAATATTCAGCTATCGTCTTCTTTAAATCAAGAAGACCATCTGAGGGGCCGTAAGGCAGAACATCCAGTGAAAAATTCTTTATTGCTTCAAAAAAAATTTTAGGTGTCGCTATATCTGGTTGCCCTATATTCAGGTGATAAACCTTAATTCCTCTCTTTTTTGCTTCCATAGCGTAAGGGAAAAGTTTTCTTATTGGTGATTCTGGCAGTACCACTGCCCTATTTGAAACCCTCATCCTGTTTAATATCATAACCGCTCCCTTTGTAGAGATTAAAAATCTCCAATATAAACGAAAGAAAGCCTTTCCTCTTGAAGAACATCTCTAACAACATCATTCACATCACCGGTAGTAACTTTATTAATAGAAGTAATGATCTCATCCATCGTTATAATCTTTCTCCTGTAAATTTCACTTCTTCCCAATCTTATCATTCGATTTGATGTGTTCTCCTGCCCTATGATCAGCCTGGCTTTTAACCGCACTTTCGCTTCACTAACCGCTTTCTTTGTCAGTCCTTTTTTCATAAGCCTTCTGAATTCTTTGATAACTATCCTTTTCGCATCCTCTATCTTAACAGGGTCACATGCAAGATACACTCCAAAAATCCCAGCATCGGAAAAGAAATCAGCAAAAGAAAAAACCTGGTACACAAGTGCCTTTTCCTCCCTCAATTTCTGAAAGAGTATTGAACTCATCCCATCCCCCAATATTGTATCAAAGACTAAGAGAGGGTATCTTCTGGAATCATTGTAATCAAATGTTGGAGTTGCAAGAATCAGATGTGCCTGAAAAAGCCCCTTTTTTTTAAACTTAAATGAAAAAGGTTTATACTGATTTATCACTGGAGTAAAAAAAGCACTTTCAGGAATCTTCTTTGCCTTATAACTCGACTCAATGTATCTCAGTAGTTCTTTATGGCGAAGATACCCACTGGCAGCTATAACAATTCTATCAGGATTATACCATTTCTTGAAATAGGAAGAGACCTTTCTTCTTGTTAACCTCTTAATATATTCTCTTTCCCCCAATACAGAATTTGCAAGAGGATGCTTTACAAAGATTTTCCTAAAAAGCAGGTCAAAAATATATCTTTCTGGAGAATCTTCGTTATCTTTTATTTCCTCTGTTACGACACCTATCTCTTTTTTTAATTCCTTCTCTGGAAAGAGTGGATTTTTTATCAGGTCGGAGATAACATCTGTAGCAAGTTTTAAGTGCGTATCAAGACCTCTTGAATAAAAACAGGTTACCTCTTTTGAGGTAAAAGCATCAAGGGTCGCTCCCTTACTTTCCAGCGCCCTTGCTATCTCTTTTGGATCCCTTTTTTTTGTTCCCTTAAAGAAAGTATGTTCGATAAAATGAGAAATGCCTTTTTCTTCTTTATTCTCATTTCTTGAACCAACAACAACCCAGAAACCTAATGATATGGATCGAACACCCTCAATCCTTTCGGTTACTACTGTTATCCCGCTTTTGAGTTGGGTTTTTTTGATATTTATCATAAGACCTCTGCCTAGTTTGATTGTCTTTCTTTGATGAATCGGATGGAGTTATTACCGCTTTTCTTGACAGGTTGATTCTCCCCAAATCATCTATTTCTTTTACAATAACTTTAACCTCATCACCTACTTTAACTTCATCCTCTACCTTTGAAACCCTGTGATGTGCCAGCTGTGAAATATGAATTAGTCCTTCTTTCCCGGGTGTGATTTCAACAAAAGCACCAAAATTAGTGGTTCTTGTAACCTTTCCAACAAAGATGTTTCCCGCCTCAATTTCTTGAATGAGTGAGTTGATTTTCGCTTTTGCATCTAAAACCGATTCCATAGTAGAAGAAACTATTGTTACCTTCCCATCGTCAGAAATTTCAATTTCCGCTCCTGTTTCTTCAATCAATCTTCTTATAGTTTTTCCACCCGGGCCAATGATTCCTCCAATTTTCTCCTTCGGAACAAACATCATAATAACCTTTGGTGCATAATCAGAAAGCGCTGCTCGAGGCTCTTTCAATGTGCCAGCCATCATATCAAGAATATATAACCTTCCATCCTTCGCACGGGAAAGTGCTTCTTTAATTATATCAATATTAAGGTCAGAAATTTTTGTGTCAAGTTGAATAGCGGTAATCCCTGTTCTGGTTCCTGCAACCTTAAAGTCCATATCCCCAAAATGGTCCTCGTCTCCGATGATATCTGAAAGGATAACATATTTTTCACCCTCTTTGATAAGACCAATTGAGACCCCCGCAACTGATGTTTTAACTGGTACCCCTGCATCCATCAAAGCCAGTGAACTACCACAAACAGTTGCCATTGAAGATGAACCGTTAGATTCGAGGATATCGGAGACAATTCTTATTGTATATGGAAATCTTTCTTCTACAGGAAGAACAGATTCTAACGCTCTTTCCGCAAGTGAACCATGCCCAATCTCTCTCCTTCCAGGACCTCTCAAGTACCTTACTTCACCAACACTGAAAGGTAGAAAATTGTAATGAAGCATAAAGGTCTTAACGCTCTCCCCCTCAAGATCCTCAACCCTCTGTTGGTCAGTTGTTGTCCCGAGTGTCACAGCACATAAACTTTGCGTTTCTCCCCTTGTGAAAAGAGCTGAGCCATGAACCCGTGGTAAAACACCAACTTCACAATTAATCGGACGAATCTCCTGGGCTCTTCTACCATCAAATCTCAATTTGTCCTCTACAAT
The DNA here is from genome assembly GCA_004375785.1 of Candidatus Cloacimonadota bacterium. Taxonomy (GTDB): domain Bacteria; phylum Hydrothermota; class E44-bin80; order E44-bin80; family E44-bin80; genus E44-bin80. The sequence continues at coordinate 3,752 of SOKM01000288.1, forward strand.
GACTCTTTTTCTCATATTTTCTCTTCTCAAATCATCAATCACCTTTCTAACAATTTGTTGTGCATCAGGAAATTCATCCTCTATCGCATTACATACTTTCTCTTCCAAACTCCTAACAACCCTGCTTCTTTCCGTTTTATTTTTTAGCTGATTAATTATCTCAACCTCGCCTCTCGACAAATCCACAATCTTCTCACTGAGGCCAAGCGGAACATCACAGGCATTTATAGTTCTCTTCGCCTTTCCAATTCTATCTCTCAATAATTCCTGCGCAGCAATTATATCACGTGACACAGGAAGCGCAATATCTATAGCTCGAAGGATAACGCTCTCATCAACCTCAATACATCCTCCTTCAAGCATAACAAGTGAATCATTTTTAGTGACAAGGACCAAATCCATTTTGCTTTCTTCAAGTTGAGAAAAAGTCGGATTTATTACAAACTCACCATTAATATAACCCATTCTGACCGCACCAATTGGTCCATTGAACGGTATATCGGATATTGTAAGTGCAGTACTTGCTCCAATAATTCCAAGAATATCACTATCATTTTCCTGGTCGGCAGAGAGCACCATAGCTATTATCTGAGTTTCACTCAAAAATCCATCAGGGAATAGTGGTCTTATAGGTCTATCGATCATTCTTGAGGAAATAATTTCTTTCTCACGAGGCCTTCCTTCTCTTTTGAAAAAACCTCCCGGGATTTTCCCTGCAGCGTAAGTTCTTTCAACATAATTAACAGTAAGGGGGAAGAAATAATTCTCATCGCTTTCTTCTTTTGAGGCAACAGCACTCACAAGAACCATCGTATCACCATACTGAATTATTACAGCGCCATCAGCCTGTTTTGCTATCCCGTCTATTTCAAACGATAATATTCTGCCACTTATTTCAATATTATTCCTGCTTTTCATCCAACCTCCGGTAGTTATTTTTAAGCCCTTAATCCAAGTTTTTTAATAAGAGTGCTGTAGCGCTCCTCACCTTTTCTTGAAAGATACTTCAGGAGTTTCCGCCTTTTACTAACCAACAGAAGAAGACCTCTCCTTGAATGTATATCCTTCCTGTGTGTCCTAAGATGGTTAGTTATATCCTTAATCCTTTCTGTGAGAAGAGCAATTTGCACTTCAGGTGAACCAGTATCCCTATCATGAATTTTAAAACTACCTACAACCTTATCTTTTACTCTATTGTCGAGTGACACCTCAACCTCCTTGTTTTGAAACTGAATTACTAATAATTTTTCGTGCAGCTTCTTCGTCATTAATAATTTGGCTCTTTAAGTTTTGTGCAGAATGGAATTTTTTCTCTTCCCTGATTCTATCTACAATCCTAACCGTTATTTCTTTTCCATAAAGATTACCTTTAAATTCCATAATATACAATTCACAGGAAAAACTAAACTCATCAGAAAAGGTTGGCCTCCTGCCAAAATATAGCATTGCTCCGTAGATTCTGGAATCAAAAAAAGCTTTTGCCGCATAAACACCTTCTTTTGGAATAATCTTGTTAGGCAAGTCTAAACTAAGATTTGCAGTTGGATATGACAAAATTCTTCCGATACCTCTACCTTTATTCACTACTGCTGAAAAAAAGAATTTTCTACCAAGCATCTCGTTTGCCCTTTTAATATCACCCTGAGCAATTAAATGTCTTATTCTTGAACTACTAACAGTCAGAGCCCCCAGTTTAACCTCTTCAACCTTCCTAAGATAAATACCTTTTTCAATCGAAAAATCTTCCAGTAAGGAAACCCCTCCCATCCCATCCTTTCCAAAATGATGATTATATCCTACTACAATGGCATATGGACTAAAATATTTCCATATTTTATTCAAGAAATCAAGGGGTTCGATTTGCGAAAATTTTTTAGTAAACGGAATTATACATACAACATCTATCCCATATTCTTCAAAAACCTTGAGTTTCTCATCAAGTGTACTAATTACTTTGAAAGTTCCTTTTTGAAAAAATTCTTTTGGTAATGGGTCAAAGGTGATAATTGTACTTTTCGCTCTATATTTCCCTGCAAGTTTGAGAAGATTCTCAAGAATTACTTTGTGCCCTCTATGAATACCATCAAAACTTCCTATAGAAATTATGTTTTTCCATTTTCTGCCTGCCTGCTCCCCAAACCCACGCACAATTTTCATTAAACTAAAAACCCTTCTTTTAATTTTAGGTTAGAAATTAGTGTCTGGGGTAAAAACCTGATAACTTCTCCTACTGGTATAATTTGCTTTTTTATTAATCTCCTGTCCATTATATCATTAATGTTTAAAGATTCCCTTAATGTCCATTTACCGATGCTTGAACGAAGCAAGGAAAAGAGTGTTGCACAGGTTCCCAACATCTTCCCAATATCCCTTGCTATTGCTCTGATATATGTCCCCTTAGAGCACTCAACCAATATTTTCAGATATGGATGAGAGTAATATATTATTTCAATCCTGTGAATTGTCACATTTTTTTCTTTCAATATAAAATCCTCGCCACGCCTTGCGAGGGAATAAGCCCTCTCTCCTTTAATTTTAACAGCAGAAAATTTAGGGGGAACCTGTCTAATGTTTCCTTCGAAGGTTTTCAGTGTTATCCGTAGAGTATCAATCGGTATTGGAGAGATATCTTGTTTTGATATTACCCTGCCTGATATATCGTCTGTTTCTGTCGAGACACCTAGTAGAATCTTTGCAATATACTCCTTTCTGAGTTCCTGTAAAAACCTGACAGTTTTCGTTGCCCTCCCAAAAACAACCAAGAGAAGACCTCTCGCATCAGGGTCAATGGTTCCTGTGTGCCCTATCTTTTTCTCTCCAGATATTCTCCTTAATAATTTGATAATTTGAAAAGAAGTTGGACCTTTGGGTTTGTTTACCAAGAGAATACCTTCCATGTCAGAAACTATAAGAAAGTGAGAACCTGTAGTTAGCTGTAGGAAACTCATAGAGTTTATCGTCCACGCCAATATCAAATTTTAGATTCTTTAACTCTATCCCACCTCCATATGTTAATCCTATTCTACTGCCTGCTGAATCCCTGAAATAACCAATTCTTCCCGTTAAAAGGTTGTAATAGGTATACTCCATCCCTATGGATTTCCAGGTATCTTCATTCTCTTCCCTAAAATTTCCACTCCAGTTAACAATAATCTTTGTCAAATCAACCAGAAAATTCAGTTTGTTCATCTCACTATTGAAAAGTTTATAGGCAATACCAAGCCTTAATGTTCTGGGTAATGGGTCTTCATTACCACTTTCTGCATAGGAAATGGATGGGCCAATATTCTGAAGTGAAGCTCCAAGATTTAAACCTTTAATTGGCGTGTGGTATAATGCACCAACATCGACAGCCCAACTCATTCCTGTTCCTCCTCGCAGACCAATAGCCTTCCAGACAATCTCAGGAGGTGCAAGAAAACTATAAATGAACTTAGCTCCAACTCCCAAACCCAAAACCGGGCTCATCTTTGTTGCGTAACTTAAAGCAAACGAAACATCAAAGGTCCTGAATCTTCCAAGAGGATTACCTTCACTATCAGTTGCTTCCGTTTCTCCTGTTGTAAGATATATTACATTTCCTCCTATGGTTCCCCAACCCTCTACTGGATTGACAAAAGAAATAATATCATAGTACATATCGTCGTAAAGTCCGGGAAGCCAGTTTGCATGCATAAGGTAAAAATTTGTTGAGTTTATAAATGCCATACCCCCCTGATTATAGTATGTCGCAAGGGCATCGTCCGCTAACCCAACGAATGCGGTTCCCATACCGTTAGGTCTCGCACCTGGGTATATGGTCAGAAATATTGCTCCTGCCTCTGAAGCAAATCCACTTAATTGGACGCTGGACAAAGTAATGACAACTAAAAACAAGGCTCCTATCTTCATTAATCTTTTCATTTTAACCTCCTTTTTAATTCTTTTTCTTATTCTACCTAATGATAGCAATAAAATCTCGAAATGTCAAGAAAAAAACAAAATTAACAGGGATTTTGGATTTGCTTATCGAGCCACTGCAATCTTTCCCCTGTATATTGCTTCATCTCCCCTCTGGTTTTCAAAAGCTTCATCAGTCGCTTTTGCCTTTATTTTGTAAAAATAGATACCATTTGCTATCCTGTCACCATCTGCATCCCTGCCATCCCAGAAAATTCTATTGAAACCAGGCTCGCAAACCATATCTTTTTTATAAATAGTTTTTCCAGTAATTGTGAAGATAGAAAGTATGACAAAGCTGCGATGGCTAAGGTTAAAAGAAAAATAGGTTGTCTCTTTAAATGGATTAGGAAAATTGAAAACATCACTCAATCTAAATTCCTCACCGTTAAAAACATTTAAGTTTAGAACCTCAAAAGCCTGGTTCCCACAATTGTCGTAACAGGTGAACCTCAACTCAACGGTTTTCATAGTCGTATCTAATGTTAGAGCATACTCGAATGACCCTCTTGTCGAACTGTTAATGTCATAGAAGAAATGCTCATTCAATTTTTTAATATCTATATAATCCTCATTGATAACGAAGTATATAGACCTGTTATCCCTACCTGTAATATCAATCCCACTTTCATCTTCCAGAACGCCTACAATTTCTGCATTATTTGGAATTGTCATTCCATCCTCAAGAAGTTTCCCACAATGAAATATCTCAATTTCAGGGGGAATTGTGTCACTCGAGAGTGTATCATCTAAACCTGTTATAAGAGAATCAAAACCTTTCCTACCTTCCCTCGAATTATCCCAGATATACAAGCTTATTCTTCCTGTATTGCCAGAATCAAGTTCGGTTGGGACAAAAAAATTCGCATTTATATTTCCATTAGTAATGTTGAAGATACCCTGAAAAGTAGAGTTGCCAGGAAGGTTATAATAATAAGTGAACGGCTTATTAGGAACTGGATGAACTATATTTCTTATAGGGTCATATACCGACACAAATAGAAAACCATTGAACTTAGGGTCATCAGTCTGGCCATCAATCCGTACCTCTTTTCCGCCAGTGAGGGTTTCGCTGCTGATTGTCGCCTGAAAGCCGATTGAATCAGGGAAAAGAGGTGTAGCAGGATCACCAAAGTATGCGTATTTCCTGCCAAAATTGGTATTTTGTTTTGAAATAAAGACACCATCTCCAATTGTTATTGAGTTGTTACTCTCTAATAAGTTTATAACAAGTTGTTTTCCTAATGTAGTTATACTGTTGTAGCCTGATGTTCGCGTGCAGGCTAAGGTTGCTATTGCACCCCTTCTTTCCTTTTTCTGCAAAAGGTCTGCAAGGCTCTCCTTTTCAACCCTGTCAAAATCTCCAACACTGCAGGAACCGAAATAGAAAAATGGTTCTTTATAATCGTTCTCAAGAATTCCTATATCAGATGGACTGTATAGAACCATTTCATGGGTCAACTGTTGAAAATTCCCATGACCGAGAAAAATACCTAACAATGCGCCTTTGTTGAGAGCATCTATTACGGCAGCCCTTGCTTCTGGTTTACTATGAGGTGGAACAAGGGGATACTCGGTTAGATATACCTTATTCTGATCAAACCGGTCAGGAATTACACCCGATACTTCCTCCATTGCAGGGACATGGAATGAATAAAGGGGGTCAATTCCTTCTTTATCAAATTCATCATCAGGAATAAGAATAATTTTATTTCTCCAGACCCCAAGATTATTAGTTTCATACTTTACGATTTTATCAACTACATCACTCGCTTCCCCCTCTGTAACAACGGTCAGCCTTCCAATTGGAATATCACATAGTGTATCACCGGTAAAATCTGTAAAAAAATCTTCATAACAGGGATTCTTATTCATAAGCGCCTGGAAATGAACATAATCCCCTGTTTCAAAGACTGGAATGTAGTTCTTAGGCTCCGGGTTTTCAAAAAGATTTTTATAATCATATGAGCCCCCTCCAAAAAGCAGCACATAGCCAAGGGGATACGCCCAGTAATTATCTACATAATAGAGGAAATTCCTGATTGCAACCGGGTCAGCAAGACCCCAACTAAAATTGTCGTATATCTCGTCTATCATTACCATCTTAACAGCAGGGTTCTGAACACCTATAAGATGGTTCCTTCTCCAATTCTTTAATTCTAATGCAGCATAATAAAATTTATTATGTGTAATGATGATATGGTCGGCTTTATCCTCAATTCTTAATGAGTAAGGATTTCCTT
>SOKM01000217.1 GCA_004375785.1 Candidatus Cloacimonadota bacterium
TTTTTTAATCATCCTACCTCCTTTTTTGTTTTTAACATTATAAAATTTTTTTGGAAAGATGTCAAGAAAAAAACAAAATTAACAGGGATTGAAAGAGAACTTAAGAGATATTTAGAAAAATTAATAAATTTCTTTAAATCTCTTAAATTCCCTGTCAAAAAAACAGAGGTTTGGAATTGTATATTGTCTGGAATTTGTGTATTGGAAATTGTTTAGAGGTCATTGCGAGCCATGTACCATACGGTTCATGGCTTGTCCCATATTATAGGAGAGTTTTTTTTGCATAATTTAGGGCGTTTTTGATGATGGTTACGCCCATAATGCGCTCTTTTATTCTGTTTCTTCTCCAGTTAGGGTAGTGTGTCTTCAGAACTGCCCGCTCCGGATGTGGCATCATTCCAAGTATCCTGCCAGTTCTATCACAGATACCTGCTATGTTTCCAATAGAACCGTTTGGATTTGCTGGATAGCCGTTCAGGTGCCCATCTTTATTGACATATTGAAATACCACCTGGTTATTCTCAAAAAGTTGAGCGAGCGTTCCATCGTCTTTTGTTATGAATTTGCCTTCTGCGTGCGCTACCGGGATGTAGAGAAGTCCGTCTAAATCCTTTACAAATATAGATTTTTTTGAACTCTTTTTTAGATACACCCACCTGTCCTCGTATCTTGCTGAATCATTGAAGATGAGTGAAACAGACTGCTCCATTTTACAGTCAAGTGCTGGAAGAAGTCCAAGTTTTGCAAGCACCTGAAAACCGTTGCAGATACCAAGAACGAGTTTTCCTTCCTTTATAAATTTCTCAAGTTTTTCAATGAAGAAATGTTTTATTTCCGTTGCCCAGACCTTTCCTGCTGCAATATCGTCCCCGTAACTGAAACCTCCAGGGAAAACTACGATGTGATAACTATCTAAACTTTTTTTCTTAGCGTATAGTTCTTGAGTATGAACTATTTTTGCGTTACCACCCGCAAGTTCGAATGCAATCTTTGTTTCTTCATCACAGTTTGTGCCTGAAGATTTAAGAACAGCCACCTCAGGTTTTTTCACCATCTAATCCTTTGTCTCCATTTTCTAACCATTTCTTTAATCTCAATAACAGCTACTTTAGTTTTATTCTTATACAACATTAATTTTCCTGAGTCCTCTACTTTTCCTATTTGTGCAAATGGAACACCCTTAATGCATTTCTCGAACACATTCTTTTTTTGTTTCTTTATCTCTACAATAAACCGTGAATTTGATTCTGAGAAGAGTAATTCAGCATCCCTTAATTTTCCTTCTCTGATGATTTTTTCAAGATATATTACTGCACCAAGCCTTCCTCCGATTATCATCTCTGCAATTGCGACTCCAATTCCTCCTTCCGAACAATCGTGGATTGTTTTAACACAGCCTTTCTTTATTGCAAAATAGACCTTTTTAAGGGTTTGATGAGATAGTTTGAAATCGAGTTCTGGCACCGAATTTCCTGTCCTGTTGAAAAGTTTTAAGTAATGAGAGCCCCCCATCTCTTTTTTTGTCTTTCCAACAATGTATATGAGGTTTCCTGCTTCCTTAAAATCACTCGAGGGAGTTTTTTTGACATCATCACAGATACTTATACAGGATATGAGCAGAGTTGATAATATTGATTTTTTCTTACCTTTAAGTGAAAAAACATTATTGAGGCTATCCTTACCGGAAATGAAGGGGACCTTTAATGCAACTGCGGCATTATAGCATCCATAAGAAGCACGAACAAGTTCTCCCAGTATCTTTGGATTGCTTACATCTCCCCAGGAAAAATTATCGAGGATTGCTGCATTTTCCGGATTGCCACCACAACAGACTCCATTTCTCAATGCTTCCTCGATAGATGATACTGCCATCCAGTAAGGGTCTATTTTCCCATAGTAAGGATTTATCCCACAGGTTATGACAATTCCTCTTTTTGAATCAGGGAAAGGGCAGAGGACTGCTCCATCAGAAGGTCCGTCATTTTTCTTGCCAACGAGTGGTTTGAGAGCACTCATTCCCTGAACTTCATGGTCATACTGCCGTATGACTACCTCTTTGCTTGCAATATTTGGGTGCGAAAGTAGTTTGAGAAGTATATTCTGCAAGTCGATTTTTTCGGACAGAACAGGCTCAGCAAAAAGTTTTCTCTTCCAGTATGCCTTTTTCCTTGATTGAGGGTATTTCTTATGTAGAAAATTCATATCAAGTTCACAAACCTTCTCTTTCTTAAAGTATAATCTTAGTTTACCCGTTTTTTCAAACTTTCCAATGGAGGCAAAATCAACATTATGTTTGTTAAATATTTCTTTCAACCTTTTCATGTGCTTATCTGGAACAGATATGACCATCCTTTCCTGGGATTCTGAAATCCAGATTTCATCATACCTGAGTCCTTCGTATTTCAATGGAACCCTCTCAAGGTGGAGAGTTACACCGAGTTCCTCACCCATCTCACCCACTGCAGAGGATAACCCTCCACCACCACAGTCTGTTATGGCATTGTAAAGTTTTTCATCTCTTGCCTCTATAAGGGCGTCAAGGAGTTTTTTTTCTGTTATGGGGTTCCCAATCTGAACAGCACCCGATGAGCTGACTTCAGATTTCTCGTCCAGTTCCTGTGAAGCAAAGGTAACCCCATGTATACCATCCTTCCCCGTTTTTCCTCCGCAGACAACAATCATATCTCCATCGTGTGGTGCCTTGAAGGAAAAAGCGGCGGGAATGATGCCAATACTACCACAGTAGACAACAGGGTTGTACAGATATTCTTTGTCAAATATGATAGTTCCATTTACAGTTGGAATTCCCATCCTGTTTCCATAATCCCTGACTCCAGCAATGACTCCTTTGAATATCCTTTTAGGGTGTAAGACACCCGAGGGAAGTTTTTTTAATGGAAACTCCATAGGGCCAAAACAAAAAATATCTGTGCCTGCTATGGGTTTTGCGCCAAGCCCGGTTCCGAGCGTATCTCTTATCACGCCGCCCATTCCTGTTCCTGCACCACCGTAAGGTTCAAGAGCTGATGGATGGTTATGTGTTTCTACCTTGAATGTAATATTATAATCCTTGTTAAATCGAATTATACCTGCATTATCCTTAAAAACTGAGACACAGTAATCCTTGTTTACAGTTTCCGTTGCCTTCACAATTGTTGCTTTGAGCAGGTTTTCTATCTTTTCTCCATTAAATTCGATTATACCCTTGAATGTTTTGTGGATACAGTGTTCGCTCCAGGTCTGGGCAATAGTTTCAAGTTCAACATCAAAAGGTTCCCTTTCCTTTCTCGAAAAATAGTCCTGTATTCTTTTCATCTCAATAAGATTGAGTGAAAGAAGGCCACTTTTCGATATTTCAAGAAGTTCTTTATCGTTCTTTTTTATAATGTCAACTTTTCTTTTCACCATTTTCAAGGGTTTGCTCTCTTTAAATACCTTCTTTTCCTCTTTTGACCAGAGCTGTATTAGACTGTTCATAAGAAGTTTTTTTACAATAAATTCGGTCTCCCTTTTATTCACATTCCCCGTTATTTCATATCTATTTCTGGTCTGGATATCCTCTATTGTTCTGATACCAATTTTCTTCAGGAGTTTAAGTGTGGTGAGTGCAACAGGGTCCATTACCCCTGGTAGGTATGCAATCTCAACAAAAGTTGATGTTTTGTTGTAGTGAATTATATGACCCGTGAAGTTATAGATATCAGAAACAGGGTCGGATAAAATATCCTTTGCAATCCTGCTTAGTTCTCCCTTTTTGAGTTTTCTGGCTTTGAGGATAAAGACTCTTATGAAACGGACATCCTTGACACCTTTTATTCCAAGATGTTGGACATCCTTTTTTATGTCTTCACCAATAGAGTCTTTTAGTGACGGCTTTGTCGATACCTCAATTCTGTAGTACATTTTCAGTATATCGTTTTAATCGTTAATATTGTTTGTTTGGTTTATCTGGTTTATTTAGTTTATTTGGTTTATTTCCCCGTTTCACCGTTTCTCCGATTCACAGTCTCCCCTCGCTGTGGCTAAATCCATTATTGGGTGTTTACATTCTGAACCCAAGAGCGGCACCATAATATCCGTATGATTGAGATTTTCCAAATTCAAGGTTTATGTCTATAAGTTCTACAGGAACGGTCAATCCAAAATAGAATTTGTTAAGGGTTCCCGGTTCTGATGTTAGAGCACCTTCATTTTCCTCTATAACATAGTCTGCTTTAAGGGTTGGTGATAACCATCCAAAGCCAGTATATAAATGGACCAATCCGAGATTCTCTCTTATGGCAAAATGGTAATAGAGATTGTTCTGATGAAACGAACAGGATGCCTTCTCGTTTGTCTGCCTGTCAATAAATTTGAGTTTGCCATCAAACAGATAACTGTAATCAAAAGAAAAGGAGATTGAGGGGATGAAGCCGCTGTTTTTTAGCAGATTTAATTTAGTTGTCACTGAAAACCCGAAAGGATATCGCTCCTTATACTGATTAAGGGTTCCAAGAAGTGGGGATGTAAATCCCTTTACGCCAGTCTCTAATCCTAAAAATCCTTTCCAGGAACGTGTTGGCGAAAAACCCTTGAAAAGGCCAAAGCTTCCTTTTAGATGAAACATAGAGATGTTGGTTTTTATTGTGCCCATCCCCACAGGGTCTTTTATACGGAATCCTAAACTTGAGATTCCTGTTTCTATGTTAAAATGTGGTATTCCTGCAAGATAGAATGATGAATTGAAATTTCCACCATTGACCGTGAGAGCGATGGGGTTGTTTAATTCACCCAGGAAGGCTCTGAGGTTTTGTTCGGTTGGGATTTCAGCAAAGAGCAGAGTGGTTATTAAAAGAAAAAGAAGCGTTAAAAATAATAATCTCATTTAGTGCCTCCCTTCTGCCTGAGTTTCTTTGATTTAAGGCCTGTCCAGACCGAAAAGATAATTATAATGATTCCAAAACAAAAATTGTGCCATTTAACTGGTTTACCAAAGATAAAACCTGAGTATGAAATCCATAAACCTACATAGAGTAAAACCCAACTCTGCCACATAATTCCTCCTTTTTTACATTTTTGATTTCTATCGTTTTTTCATCTCTTATATTCTCTTTAAATCCCTGTTGATTTTTTTTGTTATTCATTACTCACTTCTTAGAACTTAAATTCAACCCATACATCGAGCCCTGTAATACTTGTCTTGCTATCAGTTTTCTTGTTATTCATCATGGAATAGTTACCTATCAATCCTCCAGTTATATTCTGGGAGAAATTATAACTCAACCTGGGAGAAACCATATAGTTAATCATATGGCTTGTTGGTCCAGTAGTATCACTGGATGAGACAGCGTAATTCTTCGTGTAATTGTAGTCAAGCCCCACATCAAGGTTGCTTGTGAAGTGTAGTCTACGGCCGATCAGTGGAAAATTTATACCGGTGGGAGCTCTGAAGGAATATGATACGGAAAAATTATACCCCGTAGTTTTTGAGACGGTTTCTTTATCAGTAGCTCCAAACTCTTTAGATTCGTTTGTCGAAAAATTTCCTGATATATTCGTTCTTATGTCCCTCAGCCAGGTTATCTGAAAAGAAGGTCCCCAGGACTCATTATTTGATTGTGAGCGAGGCTCTTTATCAATTTCATTAGAACCTTTATCTTTTCTATAATTAGCAGAGGCAGAAATATCTTTGAGGATTTTAGTTTTTGGGAAAAACTTTGTTAGTTGTGGAAATTGTATGCCTAAAGCAGGCCAGGTTGTTGACCTTGATATTTGCTCGCTGCTCTGTGAGGTGCTCTTATTCTTGTTTGTGGTATAAGAGGCATTGAGATTAAAGATACTTGTATTAAGACCACTTGAGGCAGAGAGATTGTCTGAGACATTTTTCGGGTCAGATGTAGAATAATTAGGTTCGGGATGTTTTAAACCATCAGGAATTCCTTCCCTTAATCCAAATTGATATTTCCAGTCGGGTCTTATTTTGAGAATACCGAATGATGTCTGTCTGTTTCTGCTGATAGCTATGTTAGGTCTTGTAATATAGTTTGAGAATTTCTCTATTTTGATTGCAATCCATCGCGGGCTACCCTTTGCCGCTGTCGAATCCCTGGATTCATTACGAATACGGGTAATCATTTTTAGCAGCTTTGAAAAAGCGAAGTCAAAGGAAAGTGAAACGGTATTGCTGTTTCCGACATTTCTGACAGGGAACGAATCCATAACCATAGCGCGATTCTCGGGTTTTCTATCTTCTGTATATCTTGTTGTAAAAGAGAGTGTTGGTCTTGACCAATCCCAGAGTGTGGGGGAGAGGGATGATGAAAATGTTTTATTGATGGTTATCGCCTCGCCAAATCTTTTTGCTAATGAATCAATCTCATAGTTTATGTCCATATCCCTTGTAGCATCGTCAGAGTAGCTGCCTGTGAGAATATTGATGGGGCTGTACTGAACCCCCTTTCCAAGAGTTAGGTATCTTTTTAGATTATGTGTGGTGAGCTTCCATCCTGTTTCCGTGCGTGTGAACTGTCTTGACCAGTTTCGCGTGTATCCCGTATTTGTGCTGAAATTTTTAGGAAAATAGTAGACATCAAGACGGTTAAGTAATTTCAAGGGCTTAAGACCGGGAGCGAAACTGTAACTTCCTGAAACACCTTTCTGTTTTATTGAATCCATATTTGTTGGTGTCTGGCTGTAGGAATCTTTTTTTAATGCGTTGAGGTTAACAGGGTCAATTAAGATGTGACTCAGGAAGTTTGTCGATTTTTGCCCCTTCTTGAAACCTATGGTTTCAAATGTTGAGCCACTTATGCTTCGCTCTTTTTTTGACTGTTCAAAATCGAGAATTACATCTGTCCCTGATTTGTATTTAGGATAGCCAATGGATTTATTCTGGCTGTGACTTAGTGGTATATTGAATCCCCACAATTTTGGGAAGAATTTTCCGAGAGCAATGGTTCCGCTGTACTGATAATTTGTGATATTTGACTGTGTTATCTTGTTCATATTGAGTTGTTGAAAATCTGCATCTGTTTTTGTTGCGGAGCCACCGAGTGTTATAAAATCGGCTATTCTAAGTTCTCCAGATACATTCATACTTGTCCCTTTATCCTTTCTTGGTGATGTCAACCTCAGTTCATCGAACCATATTTCGCCGCTTACCTCATTACTATTTTCATTGATAAACCCGAGTTCAAGGTATCTCACATTGGTAAGGGTTGGATTTCCTGTGAAGGAGTATTTTCCCTGTTTGTAGTGGGTTGAATCTTCTGGAGCATCAACCTTTAGGTCGGTGAACGACTTAAAAGAGATGGTAATTTCCTTCCACTGTGTAGAGACCGTCTCCTCATACTGATAGTATGTTGTTGTTGAATCTTCTCCTATTTTAATGTAAAATTTTACTGGTCCCCCATCCTTACATTTTACATAGAGTTTCATATTTTTATAGGTTGTATAATCGTCTCCTCTCATCGTTTCCATAAAGACCGAACCTTTGTGAAGCGGAGCAACATTCTGGTATTGGAGGACAAGTGATTGCTCTCTTTTTGGGTTGTTCATCTGGTCTTTTCCAGGGTCAAAAGGGGGATTGTAATCAAGATTCTCTTCGGTGTTTTTCTGTGTTACAAAAAGTTTTTCATCAGGAGCAACACTGCTCGTGGTATCAAGGGTTGTTATACCCATATTTTCCCAGGTGGTGCCGGTTATCTCAAAAGAATAAAACTGGAGGCTGTCTACTTCAGTAAGAGAATCTATCCATAACCTGACATATTTAACGTATTCCCAGTCCATCATTCCTACTGTTTTACCTATTATAGTATCATCGAGTGGAATCCTGAAGAGCCGCCATCCTTTCTCGGTTTCTTCAGCAACATATTGTGAATCAGGGTTTTCAAGGGATATGGTATATGTTGTGAACCGTGAATCTCTATTCAATGAGCCGTCCCTGTCGAGGTCTTCTGTATCAAGGCGGTTATTTCCCTCTGTCCCGTTAAGTTTACGATAATTAGATGCTGTTGGGTAATCATCGTTTCCATCGTCACCCGCTATATTGTCGCTGTCGTTTCCTCTTACACCGTCAAGACCAGTATCCTCATATCTATCTTCATTTTTGTCGAGCAAACCGTCATTGTTTTTATCCTCAGTATCAAGTTCGCCGTTGGAGCCAACAATCTTTCCACTCTTTGTCCACCTCGGTGCATCCTCAGGTATATTCCTTCCTAAGTCAAAATGGACTCTTCCTTTATTTCCCTTTACCCAGAATTCAAGAAACCTTGCTTTTGTTAAGTCATCACCAGTTTTTGAAATCAAATTCAATATACTCATCCAGGATTCCGGAGCGTTATTCTCAGGATAAAAAACGACTCGTAGGTATGAGGTTAGGTCATCCCTCTGGTCTTGAGGTAGTTTTGGAAAGATATCGCCTTTTTTTATCCATTCACTATTGTCGGGTTCATACCAGTAATATCTTCCGAGGCTGCTCGTATCCTTTCCCTGCGGGATGCTTCCATAATGCCACTGCCACATCGAGCGTCCAATATCAGTAGTCTGTTTTACACCCTCCATATCATCTATATATACCTCTCCCATTGCATTTGGGTCCGGCATTGATAATGCTGCGACTCCACTTACTTTTGCCTGCGAGGGTTCTTCCGTCTCTATTAGAGGTATTTTATCACAGAGTGTTGTAAGAAAATTGGGGTGCGTGGTGATGGTTCCGTCAATCTCGCCTACTACTACGCTTCTTGGTTCCTGACCAAGTTTTGGTCTTTCATCGAATGTTGATATATTTCTGTAAATCCAGCTTGTACCTATTTTGTTGTTTTCCGAAAGATTATATTCCGCTCGGATGCCCACAAGTGACTTTGAAGCGGTTGAGAAAAAGGGTGCATACTGGTAATCGATCGTTAGTGTAGCTTCTGGTTGTGCCATAAGATTGGCTCCTTCGCCCTTAAATTCAACAATACCAGTATTATAGTCTATTATGTAATCAATGTCCCTCTGGAGTGTAATGCCATTTATCTTTACCACCTCAGACTCCTCTATTATATTCATCTGTCCAAGCATAATTATTGTTCTTGCGCCTTTGTATGATAATTCAATGTAATATTTAGCAAGATTCAGGTCTGTTGATGTAGTGTCATAGATGATGGTATTGGGCGAGTCAAGAACCGCATCTGCAAAAGGACGCGGGTTGGGAAATATAATAAACCCCCTCATTTCATCTACTTGAAATGGGTCAACATCTCCATCTTCATCAACATCTATTTCGAGCAGATAGGTATAAAGTGTATCATTCTGTGTCGATGAATCCTCACCAGCTCCAGAAATATCTCTTTTTATAGTTATGCCAATTTCATCTTTAACTACGTTTGTTGCACCGATATAGTATATATTTCTAAGCTCGTATTTCCAGGTCGAATCGGATGGTTTATTGTATGAAGGTTTCAATAATTTTAATAACAATGTATCTCCTGGAGGAAATGAGCCCACTGTATCCTTTACACCAGCATTTTTTTTGATGTAGCGAACTCCAAGAACATAGTTTTCATCTAAGAAACAGTCAAGATAGAGTACAGGTATAGTTTTAACAGAAGAATAAAGTTCATAATCTGATATGGGAAATTTTAAGTCAAACATTCCTGTATAAGAGAGGGTAGTGTCGAGGGTGTCTGCATTGAGGTAGACCTTTGCGGGAGCTGCATTTTCATTATCTATGCCATTCTTGTTATCGATATAGACACTCAGTTCTGTAATGGTGTCATTAGGTTCGAATTCCATATCAAGAATGAAAAATTTTCTCCTTTCATATTCAATATCGTATATCTTGGTTGTGCACTGTTTTGCCTGACCTGTGAAGGTTGTCTGGTCACTCTCCCCCTGTTCCTTGCTTGCAACTGCTGTTACATCGAGCGGTCCCATCTTCAGGAGTGTCTTTATACCAAAAAGTCCTT
>SOKM01000324.1 GCA_004375785.1 Candidatus Cloacimonadota bacterium
TGTGAATATCGCCTTTGGTGATCTTTATATCATCTTTATCCAGTGGTTTTCTCCAGAATTTCATAGTTCTTTCACCTTTTTATGTTTTTTCGGTTATACTGATGGGACTTGGACCAAATCCTCTTAATCCTTTGATAAATTTTTCAATTGCTTCATCAAATTTATCATCTTCACTGAAATCGTCGAGTTTAAGTTTGAATCTTTCTGGTTTCATACCAAGCAGCGTAAGTATTGCTTTAATTGTTTTTTGTTCTTCAAGAGCGTTCTGATTCCCCGTGGAGTAGTGACATTTTCCTTCTGGACAACCAAAAACAACTACGCCGTCAGCACCCTTTTCAAACGTTTGTAAAACAAGTGCTGTATTTAATCGTCCAGAGCACATGAGTTTAATCAAATTAAAATCAGAGAATACCTCAACAGGATTCAATTCGTTTTTCCCCACACCACACCAGAGACACGCAAACGCAATTACATTTGGCTTAAATCGCTTCTCTTTCTTCGTTGATTTTTTACTCATTCTTTTATCTTATGCTTTCGTCAAACAGTTTTCGACCAGATCCTTTATATGCTTATCATTAAAATGTCTTGCTTGAATTGCACCTGTCTTGCATGCAGCAGCACATGTTCCGCATCCCTTGCAGAGCGTTTCATCGATTTCTGCAAATAGGATACCATCTTCAGCTGAACTGAGAGAAATTGCATTATACTGACAGACTTGTTTGCATTCTCCGCAACCTCTGCAGTGTTCTTTCACTACAAAACAGGTTATTGGTTCCATTTCAAGGGATAAAGTATGTTTTTTCTTCTTCTCATCTTTCCAAAACATTACTACATTATTTGTTCGCTTATCCCATGATAACTTATCTGGATCGGACGGTCCCCGCAGGATGAGTTCTTGTATCTCAGCACCACCTTGCGGTGCTTCTTCAACAGCTCGTAACATAACAAGTCTTCCCCTGCATTCGGGTGCACATTCCTGGCATTCCATGCAGGGTCCGCATCGTAAACACCGACGTGCTTCTTCAATTGCCTGCTCCTCGTTAAAACAGAGATCAACCTCATCAAACGTTTTTATTCTTGATTTAATGGAAAGATGGGGAAGTGGCGTCCTTTTTATTGACCTCTCACCTTCCAGTTCCATTTTAAAACTCCACTCTTTATGCTCTTCTTTTTTTGGTTTCCCTTTCTTTACTTTGCCATATTGTAGATAACTATCGATCGAATGAGCTGCAGTATGTCCTTGAGTTATCGCATCGATGACCGTATTTGGTCCTGTAACATCGTCTCCGCCAGCAAAGAAATTAGGTACATTGGTTGCAAGGGTACCTGGATTCACTTCAAATGTGTTCCACTTCGTTATCTTAAACTTAGAATTCTTCGGAAGAAAAGAAAGGTCTGGTCTCTGACTGATGGCAGGAATGATGGTGTCAGCTTCAATGATAAACTCTGTTCCTTTTATCGGTACCGGTCTTCTCCTTCCGCTTTCGTCAGGTTTGCCAAGTTTCATCTTGATGCACTCCATACCCGTCACTTTTCCCACCTCACCAAGAATCTTCACGGGTGCTGCTAAATAACTGATTTTTATTCCTTCTTCCTCAGCAGCATCAATCTCAGCATCATTTGCCGGCATCTCTTTTCGGGATCTTCTGTATACGATGTTAACTTCATCACATCCAAGCCTGAGTGCAGTTCTTGCTGAATCAATTGCAGAGTTACCACCACCTATTACTATTACCTTCCTTCCAGGTTTTTTGCGATTACCTCCGTTGACTCGTTTTAGAAATTCGATACAATCAATAAATCCTTTATAGTCATCTTCGCCGGGGATTCGTAATTTTAGACCTTCGTATGCACCAACAGCGAGGAAAAATGCCTTGTACCCCTTTTGCTTAAGTTTAGAGAACGATATGTCTTTTCCAACCTCTGTCCTTGTTTTTATTATAACACCGAGGTCTTTGATTGCTTCAATCTCTTTCTGGATTATATCCCTTGGAAGTCTGTATGCAGGAATTCCCCAGCTGAGCATTCCCCCAGGTTTTGAAAGTTTTTCGAATATGGTGACGGGATATCCTTTTCTGACAAGGTCATTAGCACAGGTTAATCCTGCGGGACCAGAACCTATTATTGCAATTTTTTCCTTTTTTGTACTCTTAATTGGTTTTTCTCTTTTGATTTTTTGTTTGAGTTCCCAGTCTGCAACAAATCTTTTTAATGCGCAGATAGCGACAGCCTCATCCACATCCCTTCTGTTACATTCAGATTCGCAAGGGTGTGTGCATACCCTCCCACAAATGCCTGGTAATGGATTGTCCTCTTTTATCAGCTCAAGCGCTTCTTTAAATTTGCCCGCAACAATCAATCCGATATAAGCTTTAACCTGAACACCTGCAGGACAGGCTACTTTACAGGTAGAAGCTTCTATTTGAGTAATAGTGTGAATGTCAGGAGAAAAGTGGGGGAAGGAAATCTTTACCTGTTCTTTTTCTAAGGCTGTTTTTAATTTATACAATTTTTACCAACTTTTCTTTAGTTTCAGCCAGTTACTACTTGCTCGTCTTTCTTTCATTTTTGTAGCGTTGGGGCTTGTCCCCAACAGTGTCAGATATCCGCAGGAGCAATTTACAACCGCTTTAACATATAGAAAAAAGGTTGGTTTGTCAAGGGAAAAATGAGAAATTTTTCACAAAGTAAGAAAAAATTTGTGTCATTGCGGGCATAAAGGTCATGAAATGTTGTTATTTTTTAAAAAACAATA
>SOKM01000237.1 GCA_004375785.1 Candidatus Cloacimonadota bacterium
AAACAAACGCTTCGCTGTAAAACAAACGCTTCGCTGTAAAACAAACGCTTCGCTGGAAACAAACGCTTCGCTGGAAACTAATGCTTCGCTGTAAAACAAACGCTTCGCTGTAATATGGAAGAATACTCGCAATGACAACCTTTCGTAATTTCTTAATTTCTGTTTTATTTCTATCGTAATCGAAGGTCTTATGTCTTCGGTCTCATGTCTTATGTCTAAATTGAAGTTTAACTATGCTTAACCTAATATCACTTTCTAAAGGTTTTGGAGATAAGGAACTTTTTTCTGAACTCTCTCTCCATATCAACGACAGGGAGAGGGTAGGTCTTATAGGACCTAATGGTTCTGGAAAAACAACCCTTCTTAAAATTATTATGGGTGAAATCTCACCGGAAAAAGGTAAGGTTATTTATCCCAGAAATTCATTAATAGGTTACCTGCCTCAAAATCTTATTGAACTCAGTGGTTCCACTTTGATGGGGGAGGTGCTTGGTGGTTTCACAGTGATAAAAGAAATAAGAAATGAACTTATAAAAACTGAATCACTTGGTCTAAAAGATGAAGAAGAAGCAAAAAGATATGCAGAACTCAGTAATAGATATAATGAACTTGGCGGTTTTTTAAAAGAAAAGGAAGCAAAGAAGATACTGAGAGGTATGGGCTTTGGTGAGAATGATTTTGAGAGAGAAACGGGTGAATTCAGTGGAGGGTGGCAGATGCGAATCCTCCTCTCACGTATCCTTCTTATGGAACCTGACATACTTCTTCTTGATGAACCGACAAACCATCTTGATACGGAAACTCTAAACTGGCTTGAGAACTTTCTCTCCGATTTCAAGGGCATCATTATTGCTGTTACTCATGACAGATACTTCCTTAACAGGTTCACAAGGAGAATTTGTGAATTGAAGAATGGTAAGCTCAAAAGTTATTATGGAACTTATGAAGATTTCCTCTTTGAACGAGCACAGATAAAAGAAGCAACAAGAAAGAGGTACCAGGAACAGAAAAAAAAGATAGAGCAGACTAAGCGTTTTATAAACAGGTTCAAGGCAAAAAAAGATATGAGGGGAAGGGTAACAAGCAGAATAAAGATGCTCGAAAGAATGGAAAAGATTGAACTGCCAAAAGAGACAAAGGGAATACATTTTAGTTTCCCACAGCCAAGAAGAAGTGGTCTTGTTGTAATGAAACTATCTCGAATCAAAAAATCCTATGAAAACAACCTTGTTCTTGATAGGATTGATTTCACACTTGAAAGGGGCAATAAGGTCGGTATTGTTGGTCCAAACGGAATAGGAAAATCAACACTCCTTCGTATCCTCGCTGGAAAAGAAGGATTTGATGGAGGAGAAAGAAATATCGGACACAATGTTTCTATACAGTTTTTCTCTCAGGAAGATATAAGCCTTGAAGCAATGGGTAAAACTGTGCTTGAAGAGGCTCAAATAACAGCTCCTGAATTCGATATCTCAAGACTGAGAAGTTATCTCGGGGCATTTCTCTTCTCAGGAGACGATGTAGAGAAAAGAATAGACGTTCTATCAGGCGGTGAAAGAAGTAGATTAAAACTTGCACGAATGTTATTAAAACCAGCAAATTTTCTTATTCTTGACGAACCGTCTAACCATCTTGATTTACAGGGAAAAGAGGTTTTAGAGGAAGCACTCATTCAATTCACAGGAACGGTTATACTGGTCTCGCATGACAGATTCTTGCTTGATAGAGTCTGTAACAAAACAGCAACAATTATTGATAAACAACTAAAGCTATACTGGGGCAACTATTCATATTACCTTGAGAAGAAAGAAGAGGAAGTAGTGGAGGTAAAAGAAGAGAAAAAACCGTTATCAGGTAAGAAAAAGACAAAGGAGCGAAAAAGAATTGAGGCAGAAAAACGACAGGAGATATACAAAAAGAAGAAAGAGATAGAAAAAATCGAAAGAAATATTGTTGACAAAGAAAAAGAAATAGAAGAAAAAGAAAAATTATTACTGCTTCCAGAAACATACAAGGATGGAGAAATCGTTAAAAAATTGATGGAGGAAATTGAAATATTAAAGACAGAAATTGAGAAAATATATTTTACACTTGGAGAAAAGTATAGAATGCTGGATGAATTGGAAAAAAATTTGAAGGTTTTTGTTGGGGACAAGCCATGTACCGTATGGTAACATGGCAAGCCCCAACGCTACTGTTGAAGGAGGATAGAAATAGAAAAAAAACGATGGTTAGAAATTATATACAAAGTTTACTATGGGGATACCCACTGGACTGAATTCAACAAATTCAGTTATATAGGGATAAAATAACCCAAGGTCGGAGGAGAGGTTTTTACCTGTAAACCTGAAGCCAACAATAAGGCAGGGGATTGAACCACCGTATTCAGGAAAGCCGTGCCAGTATTCAGCCAGGAATTTAACCCTCCCCTTACCGGTGCACAAACCTCCAAAAAAACCTGGCATTACATCAGGCAAAGCAATCACTCCACCACCTAATGTAACTGCGGAAGTCTTCTTTTCGGTTGTGAAACTCATATATCCGGAACCATAAATCTCATATCCCCGGTTCTCATAATAACCCCAGTCAGGAACCGCAATAATATGGCTTCCGAGAGAAAGGAAATTTCCTTCACCTGAGTCATAGAGTTTTACTTTTGGACCGAGATAGAACCACCAATTATCGGGTGTCGTTGGAACAAGTGTAAAACCTGCACTGAGCATCACCCTGTCCGTTAACCCTTGAGAAAACCAGACAAGAAATAGTTCATAATTTGCGAAATAACGTTCGCCCTTTTTTAGTGTTTCCCCTGTTGGCATGATAAAAAGTCTTGTTTTGTTAGGGTCAATTACAATATTTTTCTCTTCCTCAGGCATCTCTCCTCTCTCCTCAATTTTTAATCTCAAACATTCTATTTCCTCAATATTCATTTTTTTCAGAAGAGACTTACCCTTTTCTTTTTCAATTAAAAGAAAATATGTGTTTTCTATCTTGAGAATAGAAGCTCTCTCAAAATCTTCTTTATCAAAAAGTCCATAGAATGTATTCTCTTCTCTATCTATTGTTGTCCCTACATAAGGAGAAAGTTCATAGATACCATTTTCAGAGATGCTGTTAAAAAGTAATGCCATTATTAAGAGTAGAGAATGCATAATATCACTTACATATCAACATATATGCCTATTCCAATACGGATTGTGGAAAAAGGGGAGTTGCTTATTGTATAATCACCATTATAATAGTACCAATAGTCATAATACCTGAAAGATTTCGCTGCTGGGATTGAAATAAACTCAAAATCAGATTTACATCCCACATTCTTGAAAATAGGATAGTCGAATCCAAGAGCAAAAATATAACCATTAACTTTATAATTCTTTACGTATTCCACCTCGTTGTAAAGGGTATCATAAGTGAGGTACCTGATATATTGTGGGAAAGTACCATACTTAAAAGCTCCAAATACTGAGTAGTCTTTATTTTCCTGGGTAAGTGCAATCGAGCCTGAAGTGAATAATTCGTTATTTTTGAGTGCCTCATTCACTTTAATACTCAGTATCAATTTTTCTGTTGGTATGTGGACACCCAAACCAAATTCGTTGATATCTTCAAAAAAACCCACATCAATGGAGAAGTACTTAATACTTTTTGAGATAAAAAGTTTCATAACATCATTCACTTGTGGTTCATATGCGCCATAATAATAGTCATACTTTCTTGATGTCTTGGTGGACAGTTCCGCTCCCATTCTCAAGATTTTTGTCTCTTTCGGTTTACCGCAATTGAGTAAAGGAGAGATGGTTATATGATTTTCCGAATCATCGTAATAATAACCATTATAACACCCTGAAATAATAATTATTAATGCGAAACAGAAATATACAAATGTTCCTTTTTTTACTTTGTCCATACTACTACCCTTCAGGGGAGTGCTCTTATACACTCCCCTAAAATTAATCTATTTCAATTCCCTCATTACTGTAAATTCAACCCTTCTATTTTGCTGATGTTCCGCTTCAGCTCTTGCACCAGGAATAATAGGTCTGTCTTCACCGTATCCCTTCCCTATAATCCTCATCGGCACTAAATGCCATTGCTGTATGATGTAGTTTCTTGCAGAATTTGCCCTTCTTTGACTCAATCGCGCGTTATAGCTTCGGGAACCTCTCGAGTCTGTATGACCGCTCAATTCAGCAACTATCGTTGGATTTTCAACCATTATTTTCCCGATACTGTCGAGGACAGGATAGGACTCTGGACGCAAGGTAGCCTTGTCATAATCAAAGAGTATGTTATGGAAGACAAATTTCATCTTCTTCTTGAGTAATGCGAAATCCCTGTTCACCGTTTCACCAGAGGCAAGAGAAATGGTGGCTTCCTGATAGATGTATTCCTTTATGGAAGGTGTAACCTTAAGCAAATATGTTCCCTTTTTGAGAGCTACATTGTAAGCACCTTTATCATCGGTATTAAGAAGTGTTACCTCTTTGTTTGTTGCCCCATCAACAACCGAGATGGTTGCAGGAACGGGTTCTTTAGTTTTTGCATCATAAACGAGACCTTTTATGGCACCTCCAGCTTTCAATAGCCTGAAGACCTTCTGAACCTCCATCCCTCTCGGAACAGTTACCTTCTTTATAATGGGGGCATATTCAGGGTATGAGACATCAAACTTGTAATCGCCTGCAAGTAGTTTTATCTTTGCAGCACCTTTTTCATCTGCAGTCACTTCTAAGGTTTTTTCAGCGCCTGTCACAACAATCTTCGCAGGCAAGGGTTTACTTGTAATACTATCCATTACAGAACACACTACATAACCATACTTGGGAACAAGAAGGATATCCTGCCTCACAGTCTCTCCAGGACCAACAGTCTTTGTTATCTTCTTCTGGTAATAATCCTTCTTTGCAGCAACGATGAATAACTTTCCAGAGGGAACCCTGAATCCGTATGTTCCATTCTTGTTTGATTCACGTTCTCCCCTTTTATCTCCTACCTTATATGCAACCTTAGCAATAAGAGGTTTCAGAGTTACAGAATCCTTTATGGTTCCATGAACCTTCGCTTTCAACGAGGACCTTATACCCATATCAAACGATAAGGAATACCCTTCTGCACCCATAAATATTCCTTTGTGTTCAGCAGCACCAAAATCCATATAGAATTGGTCAAATGAAAATCCAAAACCAATGATTGTTGAAAAGGACTCCTGACCGCCGAATGAAAATCCACCCCTCAATGGTAAAACACGCAACGGGTTGTATTCACCGGAGAGTGTTACTTTGGGTGTTGTAGTCGTTAATGCACCACTCTTAAATCCCTGCTCGTATTGAAGGAAGAGTTTCCATGTTTCAGAAGTCTGGTATGATAGACCAAAACTCATTAGAATGGGAAGATGAACGCTGAATTTCTCTTCAACTGTGGATGTATCTATCTCATAGAACTCTTCAAATGCATCACCCCACTTTTCACTATCAGCAGGCATTGGGAGATGACGATAGACAGAAAGGTATCTCAAAACATTTATGGGTTCAAGATTTCCTGCAAAAAAGCCCGTTTCTAAGTCGTGCACACATCCAACTGTAGAGAGTAGATTCTTGAAGGAGAGGTCAATCAGGGTATGTTCATTCATCTCCATTGCGAAACCGATATTAGTAGAAACGCCCTGATTACTTCCCCAGGGAGAAAGGGAATATCTGTAACGAAAGGTATCTATGTTCGCTTCAATATAAAGACTGTCAGAAGTAAAATCACCTTTTATTCTCTCTATTTCTCCATAAAAGATACCCCTTACATAGGAAAAAGAAATTCCCACATAGAGGTTTCTATTCTCACCAACCTTGAAAGGACGTGAGTAGCCAAGACCAAACTCGTTATATACCATAGCTTCCGCACGTGTCCCTGTCAGGTAATAAGTTCTTCCCAGTTCGTTACCATAGAAACCAAGATCAATCAAATCCTTGGCTATGACCTGACTGATACCCGAGACACCCCTGGGGCAGAAAGCAAAATTCCCTATTTTAAAACCGAGTAAGCCGACATTTGCACCGACCGATGCAGCAAATCCGTCAGGGGGAATGAGGTCCATAACAAAATCTTTATAATTTACATCGAGGGTATCCTTCTCGACAAAATCATTCCAGTTTGAAATAGAGAATGTATTATTTGTCACATTGACACCAACCCTTAAGAAATCGAGGCTGAATCCAGGACTCTTGGGGTATGAGAGGAGTGCAGGGTTATAAAATACAGCGTTTGGACCGTAGGTTGAAGGAGTCGTAAGCCACTCACAGTCGTTCTGATACGAGAAATGTCCTGATACCTGTGGGATTACACACAGGATTAATAATACCGATATTAATAGTCCTTTCCTCATTCTTCCCCCCCAAGTGAATCTGAATTAATCCAGAGGTCAACAGATACCCACCCGTAAAGACGAATCCAGTCCTCCGGTTTCAGGAAAACCTTCCCCAGTGGCGGAATGATAATATCAGCCTGCCAGAAGAGAGAATCCTCATCGGTCATTCTAACATAATCCTCAGTTAATGTGTCTTCGACTACTGTTACTGTGGGTTCCACACCTTCATATGTGAACCCCATTGAATCCGCATCTGCCTGGGGAATCGTTATTGGTTTAGAGCTCCAGACGATGGATGAATCCTGTGTGCCAATACGGAAATTACCCATAAATTCTGCTGATGTCCTGTTCCTGATTTCAAGATGAACAATAACCCGTTTGAGGTATTTCTTGTCTTTGTTAGTCCTGAGTTCCTCATCTACTTCAATACCTTTCAAAAAGGTAATAATGGTATCCCCTCGGGACAGAAAATCGATGGGCATCTTTGCATATCCCTCCGCTGAATCAATCTGAATAGTTCCTCCCGAGTCATGATAGAGTGTTATATGGTTCTTATAGGGTCCGAGTGGGAAGCTGTCAACTACAAATGTTGTGTCAAGATCAAGGTTATTAGTCTGCTGAATGTAGATTGGAAATCTAACAATAATATCATCAAAATGATGAAATGTATCAGGTGGTGTAATGCTGCAAACCACTGTTCCATAAAAAGCAGAATCGCATCGTCCGCCAACATCATATAACTTTGTCAGCAACTTATGTGACAGACTCTTAAAACGGCTTTTCGTTGTGTCAATGTTACTACTCACCTTGTGTTTAATTGTCATACTGAAGATAGGGTTTTGTCGGGACGGACCCGTATAACGTGCAGTATCTGAATGATGAAACACCGTCCAGAGAGTATCATTATAAAAAGAGTCAATCTCTATGGTCATCTTGGTGTTTATGGTTGTATCATCAACAATATCCTGAGCAGTTACCATTGTATCACCAAGCGGTATATTTATTCTTATTTCCCACTCAGGAACTTTTGATGGAATCTTAAAACAGGAAAGCAGTGCAGCGATGACAACAAAAAATAAAAATTTAAATCTGCCCACAATTCCTCCTTTCTAAAAATTGTCTAATGAACGCTTTACTGGTATATAGATTAACATAAAAAAAAACTCAACAAATTTTTCAAACCACCTCCTTTCTTTGCATTTATCATTTTTTACCATACGGTTTAGTCTTTGTCAAGAAAAAAACTTACTGTGTTTTACCCTACTTTCTATCCCCATCCACCTAATTTATTTTACCGTTCAGTAGGAACCACTACCGTTTATCGCAGATAAACCAATACCGTTGTGAAACAACTACTACCGTTCTGAAAGAACCTATACCTGTCTCCTGTGCTCTTGCTCTGCCAAAACTATCCGCCTTTCAGCATCTCGAGCATTTCTTCGAGCGCTGTTCTCATTTCTACAAAAATATTTTCTTTTCTTGTCTCTTCAAAGACAGCTTTCAGGTCCAATTCCCCATCCTTTCGCAATTCCTTCAGCCTTCTCTTTGCACCTTTAATAGTAAAATGCTCATCGTAGAGAAGTCTTTTGATAAGGATAACTTTTGAGATATCCTCTTTTGTATATCGCCTCCAACCAACCTTTGTTCTTTCCGGCTTCAAAAAAGAAAACTGTGTCTCCCAATACCTGAGTACATACGGTTCTATATCAAGAGCCTTAGATACCTCCTGTGGCGTGTAATAAACTTTATCCTTCAATCTTACCTCCTTCTACCAATTCTCCCTCCTCAACTCCCTTGTCATAAGATCATAAACACCCTGCTCTGGTTTTTTATTCTTAAAAAGTACGTTGTAAACCTCAGAAGTTATAGGCATATCAATATTCTTTTTTTCTGACAGTTGCTTAACAGAGTGGGTTGTCTTTACACCTTCAGCTACCATTACCATCCCTTTAAGTATATCATCGAGGTTCCTACCTTTTCCAAGTTCTTCCCCCACATACCTGTTTCTGCTATGCTTACTGAAAGCAGTCGTTATAAGATCTCCAATACCGGATAGACCTGAAAATGTTTCTTCCTTTGCTCCCATCGCAAGGCCAAACCTTTTGAGCTCCGCAAGCCCCCTGGTTAGAAGTGCTGCCTTTGTGTTCGCTCCCAACCCCATTCCATCACAGATACCCGAAGCAATCACAACAACATTCTTTACTGCTCCCCCTAACTCAACCCCAACAATATCATTGTTTGTATAAACTCGAAAATATGATGTTGAGAAGATATTTTGAACCTTCTCACATACCCTGGTATCCTCATTTGCCGCCACAACAGCCGTTGGTATCTTTCTTACAACCTCATTTGCTATACTTGGCCCCAAAAGAGCCACAACCTTGCCTTGAAACCTCTCAGGTAAATTCTCCTCAATTACTTCTGACATTCTTTTCAAAGTTCCTTCTTCAATTCCTTTCATACCACTCACAATCAAAGGTTCACCACCAACACAATCCTTCAGGCTCTCAGCAGTTGAGCGAAGGGTATGTGAAGGAACAACAAAGACGAGCATCTCTTTTCCCGATACTGCCTCTGCAAGCGAAGAAGTAGTTCCAAGATTCGGAGGAAAAGGGAAACCTGGCAAAAACCTTTTGTTTTCCCTGTCTCTTTTGAGCTCCTCTTCCCTCTCCTTAAAAAATTCCCATAAGGTAACAGTGATTCCTTTCTCTGCAAGCAATAACCCCAGGGTAGTTCCCCAGTTACCTGCACCCAATATTGCAACACTCATTTTTCCCCACTTTCCTTAAATTCGTTTATCTGGTTTGTTTAGTTTATTTAGTCTGTTTAGTTCATTTGGTTTGTTTGGTTTGTTTAGTCACAGCGAAGCGTTTAATTGATAGTATAGCGTTTGTTTACAACGTAGTGTTTGTTTACAGCCGAAGGCATTTGTTCACATCCTACATCGTACATCCTACATCCCTTAATTCTTTTTTTCCCTAATTATAAACCTATTCTCTTTTCCTTGAATAAGCCTTTTAATATTTGTTCTGTGCAGAACAATGACGAGCAAACAAACCAGGATAGTCAAAATCTCAAGAAAAATATTGTATTCATCCCTTACGAGAAATCTACTGAAATAAAGAAAAAGAGGGAGTGCAACTGCTGCAGTCACAGAACCCAATGAAACATACCTCGATATTAAAACAATTAACAGCCATACGAAAAATGAGAATAATGCTGAAAAAGGAGCAAGACCAATGAATACACCAAGTCCTGTTGCAACTCCCTTTCCGCCTTTGAATCTCAGAAATGGAGTGAACATATGCCCAAGAATCGCTGATATTCCTGCAACCATCCCGTAATAGTATCCACAATATCTACCGAGCAAAAGAACAGGCAAGAGTCCTTTTGAGACATCAAGTATAAGAACCGCAATCCCCTGCGGTTTGCCAACAACCCTGAAAACATTTGTAAAACCTATGTTCCCACTACCTTTCTTTCTTATATCTATACCTTTGAGTTT
>SOKM01000302.1 GCA_004375785.1 Candidatus Cloacimonadota bacterium
ATTCTTATATCTATACTTTCAATAGGTTGTTCCAAAAATAATGGGCCACCACCAGCAACCGGTTACAAAAGGAATGTTGTAATAGAAATATTTACTTCCCACTATTGCACTAACTGTCCGCTTGTGGAGAAGGCGATTGATAGTCTTTTCGGAATTTATGGAGACAGTCTTGTTGTCATTGAATACCATGGAAGACAGGTAGGCCCTGATACCATAAGTCCCTGCACCACATTTGTCACCGGTAGAGAAGCTCTTTATAGTGTGAGTGGTTATCCTACGGTTGTTTTTGATGGAGTAGAAAAACATGTTGGTGCCGGAGGTGATTTATATAATACATTTTTGAATCATATTAGTGACCGATTTTCAAAAAAATCTGACCTGAAGATTCAAACCTTAGAAGCAAACTTCAATGATGAGACATCTATCAGTTTTAATCTTAGTATCATTTCTGAAAAAGATATTTCAGGGAAACTGTTTGTTGTTCTCACTGAAGATAGTGTTCTTTTCAATGATTCTCTATACCACTTCGTTGCAAAACAGGTTTACCCTGATGAGAGTGGTATGGATTTTTCCATTTCTGAAGAAGATACATTTGGAGCCAATGGTAGTATTCTTCTCTCGTGGCAGCCAGCTGGTGATGTCGGGTTCAATATTTTTATCCAGAATATGGGCGATAATACAATCTATCAGGGAGGTTCAGTAAACCTCGGGAAATCTCCTGCGATTCCCTACGAGTTTGAGTTTTCCGTATCACCTGATTCTTTTCAAACTGTTCTACTCGGAGATACAGCTTTCTTTGATTTCTTTCTTGAAAACACCAGTACAATTATAGATGATTACCTTGTTGTGGCATCAGAGATGGATACTGTTTCAGGATGGAACTGGTATATGTGTATTGGGGGTCTTTGCTCTCCACCTTTACCGACAATAACGGATACTTTACAAATTGCCCCAGGGGGAATAGATACTTTTGACATTAAAGTTATAACTATTGCTACTCCTGGAACCGAGATAATAAATGTAAGCGTTACATTGCTTGGGGATACAACAGTGACAGAATCAATCAACATTTACACTGAGGTCCAATAGTGGCCTTAAAGGAGGTTCAATGAACTTCTTAAAATTTTTCTTACTCTTCGTTTTTCTTATCTTTTGTTTAGTTTCCCTTAATGGTACGCAAAGGACGGTCGTGATTGAGGGCATAACAGCAACCTGGTGACAATACTGTCCGTGGGCTGCTCGTGCGATAAAGCAGCTTGCAGACGAGACTGGAGACAGTCTTGTTGCCATTGAATATCATGCATCCGGTAGCGATCCTTTTTACAACAGCTTCGCAGCCAGTCGTGGTTCCTATTATGGTTTTCCCGGATATCCAACGACATATGTTGATGGTATTTATGAATATGTTGGGGGAGGAAGTGGCAACTATGCTCAGTTTAGAGGTGCTTTCAATGCAAGGAAGAATGTTTCGAGCCCATTTGAGATTAACCTGGATGGAAACTATTCACCGGGTTCTCGCTCTGGAACAATTACTGCTGAGATAATTGCGACTGGTACACCACCTGCTTCCGGTCTATATCTGAGATATGCAGCTATTGAAACAGACATCGAATATGCATGGCAGACAGAAGATTCACTCTATTTCGTTGAAAGAAAAATGTTTCCATCTGCAACAGGTGTTTCGATTTCAATGTCTCTGGGTGATACACTGTATGACAATCAGGTTTTTACGCTTGACCCTTCCTGGGATTTTACAAATATATATATTGCAGTGTTTATTCAGAGAAATACAAATAAAGAGGTTCAGCAGGCTGCAAAATGGAAGATTCCTGTTAATATCCCCGCAATTTCTTACATGGGGAATTATATTGATGATTCCTCTGGTGATAACGATGGCAGGGCGGATCCAGGTGAAACAGTTGATATGATTGTTTCACTTCACAACGCAGCTCCACCATTCCAGCCAGCAACTAACGTTTCGGGAACAATATCCACCAGTGATCCCGATATAACAATTAATACTGCAAATGTTTCATTCCCAGATATACCGAATGATAGCACAGTAAATAATTCAGCAGACCCATTTAACTTTTCCGTTTCTGCTTCTGCCTCCGTTCACAAGTCTGAATTCATCCTTGACATAACTGCACAACCCAATAATTACTCAAGAACTGATACATTTGAACTTATGATTGGAAGACCAGATATTATTTTCATTGATAATGATGGGGGAGACGCATATGGAAACGTTGAGAGCTATTTTGCAGCAACCATTGAAAGTCTTGGAATAATATATGATATGGCAAGTGATTCTGCTATTGAAATGCAATTTCTCGATGAATACGCGGTTATTGTCTGGTTTACAGGTTCTCTTGATAACAATACAGTTACAAGTGCTAACCAAACATTACTTGTTAATTATCTTGATGGAGGAGGAAAATTATTTATCACGGGTCAGGATATTGGTCATGATATAGGCGGGACTGCATTCTATGCCAATTACCTCCATTCGATTTTTGTAACAGATGATGTCAACTATTACGGAATATTAGGTGTTAGTGGTGACCCGATAGGTGGTGGTTTGACCCTTACAATTACAGGCGGAGGAGGAGCTAACAACCAATCTTCTCCGAGCGCAATTTCAAAAACATCTGATGCTGATTCTGTGTTTGCCTATCCTGGAGCAGTTGGTCCCTGCGCAGTGAGATATAGTGGT
>SOKM01000178.1 GCA_004375785.1 Candidatus Cloacimonadota bacterium
AAAAGTTATGAAAAAAAATAATATTCTGACTATTGCAATTTTCCCCTTTCTTTTTGTGGCTGTCAATCTTCACCCACAGGAGATAAATCTTTCTGCAACTGTTGACAGAAATGTTGTGGCTCTTGGTGAAGCAATCACGCTGACTGTTACTGTAAGCGGGAATATTGCCAGGGTCCCGAAACCAAAACTTCCTTCCCTTAATGACTTTGACATCTATTCCCAGGGCACATCGAGAAATATCTCGTTCGTTAATGGGAAAATTTTCTCGTCGATAGGTTATAACTATTCACTCGTTCCGAAAAAAACGGGAAAGTTCACAATTGGTTCCTGTGAGATTAAAGTGAAGGATAAGACATTCAAGACAGAGCCGATTGAAATTGAGGTGGTAAAGGAGACAAAAAAAGTATTCACGATTCCATTTGGTGAAAAACCTCAGAAAGAGATAAAAAGTGGAGCGGATATTTTTATTAAGACCTATGTTAATAAAAAGACGGTTTATGCAGGTGAAGAGATTGTTCTTACCTTCAAACTTTACTCAAATGTGCCGCTCCTCTCGCAGTCCGAGTATATACCCCCTGAAACAAAGGGTTTCTGGAAAGAGGATATGGGCAAAGAGAAACAATCAAGAGAGATTATAAATGGTGGGGAATATCAGGTTGTTGAAATTAACTATGCACTTTTTCCCCTGACTTCAGGGAAACTAAAAATTGGCGGAGCAAAACTGAATTGTGTTATTGGCAATGTTTTCCGCGACCCTTTTAGTTTTGGTTTTAGAAGTGGGACGAAGAAAAACCTTGTGAGCAACCCTATTACAATAAATGTTCTTCCACTACCTTCATCGCCCTCTGATTTTTCCGGGGCAGTGGGCGAGTTTGAAATTTCAGTAAAATTGGATAAAGGCAGGACAGAACAGAATGAACCGATAACTGTACTTACCACTATTGAAGGTGCTGGTAATTTGAGGGATATAGAACTGCCCAAAATAAAGATGTTAGGTTTCAGGATATACGATTCCGGGCAGGAGGTGAAGACGTATGAATCAGGGGGTAAACTCATTGAAAAGAAGCTCTTTAAGACGCTTATTATCCCAAATAGAAGTGGTGATTTTGAGATACCGGAGCGCTCTTTCACATTTTTCAGTCCAAAGAAAGCACGATATGTAACAAGTACTACAAAGAAATTGGTTTTCAAAGTTATTCCAGGAGAAGGTGGTGAAAGTAGTAGATTGTTCGAAAAAGGGGATATAGAAGTGCTGGGAAAGGATATTCATTTCATAAAAATAACGGATAGGTTGAAGAATGAATCTCTTTTAAGTGATGTTAAATATCTTCTACTGATAAATGTCCTCTTATTGGGAGCATTCCTCTGGATTCTCGTCTCACAGGGTGTGAAAGAGAGAATGAAGTCAAAAGAGGATATATTGCGAAAGAGAGGAGCACTTGGCAGCGCATTAAAGCTAATTGAGAAAGCAAAAAAAGAAGCAAAGAGGAACAATATTAAAGAGGCATATGAATTGTTGCACAGAGTCATTCTTCAGTTCTTTGCAGATAAATTCGACCTCTCGGTCTGGGGCACAACAGAGGATGAAATAAAATCACATATGCAGGAGAAAGGAATAAGCGGCGAAATAGAGTTGGAACTTACTTTTCTCCTTGAAACCTGCAACAGAGCCCGCTATTCCAAAGAACAACCCGCTCTTGAAGAGTTCAACAAGGATGTTGAAAGCACCATAAAACTCCTCAAACACCTCAAGTTATAATGTAGCGTTGGGGACGTGATGCGGGGTTTACTTAATCAGAATCAGTTTCTTCACCTTTGTAGTTCTATTGACTTCCAAATAACTGAAATAGATACCTGGCGGAACCTTATCTCCTTTACTATCCTTGCCATCCCATTCAACAATATGAGAACCTGGAAGCAGAGAATCACGTACAAGCGTTTTTACAGTCCTTGCTGCAATGTCATATATTCGTAAAAATACAGGTATCGGTTTGGAGTGTTGACTTATATACCCTATCCTCTTGCCTGGTACCTCAAATTTGATAGTTGTCAGAGTATTGAATGGGTTTGGATAGCTCTGGGAGAGAGATAGATAGTATCTCTTACTATAGGGTGTTGCTGAAACAGGACCGTGCCAGGTCGTTTTTCCATCTATCCCAACATCTCCGAGTTTATAATAGTAGGTCGTCTGGGGTATGACAAGGGTATCAAGGTGACTGTAATTCGAATTGCATCCTTTTGGCAATACACTTACTATTTCAGTATATCCTGTATCTCTATCTGTGGAGCGACTGATTATCCAACGTGCATTATCCCATTCCGCTGCAGTTACCCAGGAAACATTTACACACCACTCCTCTCCGGTGGCATCAAAGGATAAGAGCTCCACTGCCAAAGGAGGAATTACCCCTACTGCAATTGAATACTCACCTCCTGCGGCGATTGCAGTAGCATCCACAAAATCGTTGGTCTGGACAGGTACCAAACTGTAGCCACCGCTCAATTTATTATCGCCAAGCTGCCCACCGTTGTTAAGCCCCCAAGCCCAGACAATTTCACCCGCCTTTGCTCCAGACTCTATTGCAAGTGAATGCATGCTCCTGCATCCTGCTGCTATTGCAGTAACATTTTCTATCCAGGTGCTACAGGGTACATAATTGGTTCCATCCACTGTATTATTACCCATCTGCCCGAACGCATTATATCCCCAGGACCAGACAGTGCCGTCGGACTTTAATGCAATTGAATGATAAGCTCCTGCATCAATTGCAATTACATCTGAAATCCAGGTGCTACAGGGTGTAGTGCTCATATTACCACAACCTTTATCTTCACCAAGCTGTCCATAGGAGTTATTTCCCCAGCCCCAGACAGTGCCGTCATCCTTTAATGCAAGCGAATGATGCATTCCCGTGGCGATTGCAGTAACACCTGTTAGATAACCTGCGCCTCCCGGCCCTTTGGTCTGAACTGGCTCTAATCGCTGGTTAACGCTCTTATCGCCAAGTTGTCCCTGGCTGTTATATCCCCAACCCCAGACAGTGCTGTCGGACTTTAATGCAAGTGAATACCTATCTCCTGCTGATATTGCGATAACATTTTCTACATGAGTGGAACAGGGCACAGAATCATCATTAGTAGTATAATTACCAAACTGTCCGTAGCCGTTATATCCCCAAGCCCAGACAGTTCCATTTGAGTGTAATGCAAGCGAAAAGTCGTCTCCTTGCCCTCCTGCCTCAACTGCAGTAAAACCTCCTGAAATAAGAACGCTACCGGGTTCACAGGGCAAAAAAGCGGGATTAGTAATACCATTTCCAAGCTGTCCACGTTCATTCCATCCCCAAGCCCAGACAGTAGAATCTGATGCTCTTATTGCAAGTGAGTGACTATATCCTCCTGAAAATGCAATAACACTTGTTATCTCGTGCACCTGAACAGGCTTCCAACGAGGCATTGTAGTGCTATCACCAAGCTGTCCAAAGTTGTTATTCCCCCAGGCACAAAGGTCTCCTGGTAGAGGAGCGAATACATCAGAGGCGTTTACGAGAGATGTTGGCAAAATAATAATAAGAACAAATATCAATAATACCTTAATCTCTTTCGTCATAAATCCGCTACTTAATTTATATTTTAACAACCTCAAATTTTTTCACAGCATACTTATTGCCAACCTCTAACCTCAAGAAATAAATGCCTGATGAGAAATCACTCAAATCTAAAGTGCTGCTATAAGAACCACAACGCAAATCCTTTTCAAACAAGACATTCTTAACACTTCCAGTTATATCATATAATTTCAACCTAACAAAACCTGATTTCGGTATACTGTATTTAATACAAAAACTATTCCTGCCCACGGTTGGGGCAACTGCTAAAGAAATAGGGTCAGTTATCTTCTTGCCCCCAATCGCAATTGCCGCAGGGAATGTATCCCCTATCGCATATGAATGCTCACGACCCGCACCGATTGCAGTAACATTTATTAAATTATGCACCTGAACAGGTTCCTTTTGGGTAACAGTACTATTGTTACCAAGCTGTCCACCATTGTTAAGTCCCCATGCCCAGGCAGTGCTATCTTCTATTGCAAGTGAATGACCATGTCCTGCAGTAACTGCAGTAGCATTCGTCAGAATATGAGCCTGAACAGGTTTATCACAAGTCGTATCACTATTATTGCCCATCTGTCCGAAGATACCTAATCCCCAGGACCAAACAGTCCCATCTGACTTTGCTGAAATTGTATGCAGAAAAAAAACATCAATTGCAATTACATCGAAAATATGTGTACTACAGGGAAACCGAACGCGAGTGCCAGCACCCATAGTATCAATACCGAGTGTTCCGTAAGCGTTATCTCCCCAGGACCAGACAGTTCCATCATCCTTTAATGCAGCTGAATATTCGCTTCCTGCAGCGATTTCAATAGCATTTGTTAGATTATGAACCTGGACAGGCTTCAAACTCTCGAACCATGTAGAATCGCCCCAGACACTACTGTCGCCAAGCGCTCCATACTCGTTACGTCCCCAAGCCCAGACAGTAGAATCTGACTTTATTGCAAGTGCATGAGAAATTCCTCCTGCAATTGCAACAACATTATCTATCCAGGTGCTACAGGGCAGAGAACTGTTATTCTTAGTGTTATTGCCAAACTGTCCTTCGCCGTTATATCCCCAGGCCCAGACGGTTCCATCTGCCCTCAGCGCAAGTGAATAGCACGGTGCGTTTACCCCTGCACCAACCACTTCAATGAAACCTCCTGGAAGATGTGTGCTACAAGGCTCCAAACTCTCAGTTGTAGTGCCGTTACCAAGCTGTCCACAGTCGTTATGTCCCCAAGCCCAGACAGTAGAATCCGATGCCCTTATTGCAAGTGAATGGCGAGGTCCTCCATCCATTGTTATAACATCGCCAGGTGCAAACTTGTGCACCTTAACAGGCACCCAACGACCCATTTTAGTGCTATCGCCAAGTTGCCCAAAGTTGTTATTTCCCCAGGCCCAAAGCTCCTGGTCTGCAAAGAGTCTTGTCACCCCTGCCAATAAACAGACCATAGTAATAAATATAACTTTAATTCTGTTCATAATACCTCCTTTAAGGCTTCAGTATATTATATCATTATAACAAATTTTGTCAAGAATTATTTCTTTCATAAAACCT
This sequence comes from Candidatus Cloacimonadota bacterium, assembly GCA_004375785.1. Taxonomy (GTDB): domain Bacteria; phylum Hydrothermota; class E44-bin80; order E44-bin80; family E44-bin80; genus E44-bin80. Next base: position 5,167 of record SOKM01000178.1, read on the forward strand.
CCAACTTCTTTGACACATATATATTTCCCGCTTCTAACCTCAAAAAGTAAATGCCTGATGAGAAATCACTCAAATCTAAACTTCTACTGTAAGAACCATGCTTTTGGTTGCCTTCAAACAAGACACTCTTTAGACTACCACTCACATCGTAAAGCTTCAAACTAACAAAACTAGACTTCGTGAACCCGTATTTAATAGAGAAATTAGTCTTACCAACGCTTGGCACAGCATCTAAATAAATTGAGCGAGGTGTTTCTTTACCAACATATTTCACCCTAATAGGTCCATGCCAGCTAACACTATTATCAATATTCACTTCACCAAGCTTATACCAATACCAATGTCCAGATTCTACTTTATTATCCTTATACTGATAAAAATGAGAACCACTTGCTTCAAGCCCAGCGATTAAGTCATAATTCTCATTGCTCTCTGAGCGCTTTAAGATCAAATATTTTATGTTGTTTACCTCAACCGCCAATTTCCAGCGTAATAAAATATAGCCATCCATTGATTGTGCATCAAAGCTCTCAAATTCCACGGCCGTAAGAACCTCACCTACTCCAAATGAATGTTGATCTCCTCCACCAATTAATTCAATGCCTGTTATATTATGAACCTGGACAGGCACCCATTTATCGTCAGTAGTGTTGTCGCCAAGCTGTCCGCGAGCATTCATTCCCCAAGCCCATACAGTACTATCTGACTCTATCGCAATTGAATGATTACCGCTTGAAGCGATTGCAATAATATTTACAAGATATGATCCACCGTGTTCTCCTCCATGAACCTGGACAGGCTCCCGACAAGTGGTGTCACTATTATTGCCAACCGATCCGCAGGAGTTTTGTCCCCAACCCCAGACAGTACTATCCGACGCTAATGCAAGTCCATAACGAGGCCCTGCAGCGATTGCAATAATATCTTCAAGATATGTTCCTCCCTGTTCTCCCCCATGGACCTGGACAGGCTCATTTCGCTGGGTACTACTACCATCGCCACACTCACCATAGAGGTTATGTCCCCAAGCCCATACAGTAGAGTCAGCCTTTAATGCAATCGCATGAAAATTTCCCCCAGCGATTGCAATAACACCTGTGAGATAATTACCGGACTTGGTTCCTACCTGCCAGGCACTGTTGCGGTCAGCAGCATAACCATCCCCAATCTGTCCATTAGTGCCTTCTCCCCAACCCCAAACAGTACTATCTGACTTTAACGCATGTGAAACAAAACCTCCTGCAGAAGAGACTGCAATAACATTCGTCAGAGGATTATTGTCCTTATCTTTTGTCTGAACGGGTGTCGATTGGTTGGAATTTTGACCGTTGCCAATCTCCCCATTTGCGCCTCTTCCCCATGCCCACACAGTTCCGTTTGACTTTACTGCGAGTGAATGACCAAATCCTGCAGCGACTGTAGTAACGTCTGAAATCCAGGTGCTGCAGGGTTCATGCTGGTCAGCAGGGCTAGCATTACCCATCTGGTAGTCTGAGCCATCCCCCCAGGACCATACAGTGCCATCTGACCTCACTGCAGCCGAATGAAAACCTCCTCCATCGATTGCAATAACATCTGTTATATTATGGGTCTGAACAGGCTCCCATTTATCGATAATAGTATTATCGCCAAGTTGTCCGTCCGAATTATATCCCCATGCCGTCACTTCTCCTGCTGAGTATAGACTTGTAACACCTGCCAATACACAGACTATAGTAATAAAAAGACATTTAAATGCGTTCAAAACACCTCCTTTAGGCTTTAATATATTACTCATTATAATAAATTAAATTGTGTCTCATTTCAAGATAAATAATCACTCAAATCCCTTATTATTCAAGGATTCACAATTTTTTTATTTTTCTCTTGACAAAAAACTCCTTTTCCTTTATAATGTTTCCACGTATGTACAAAATAGAACCACAAATCCGGATTCAGGTTGTCCAATACTATCTTGGGAATGGTGTAACTTTAATGGAAACAGCCCAGAAATTCAATGTTAATTACAGAAGTGTCTTCAAGTGGGTCAAATGGTACAAGGAAGAAGGAGAACAAAGGCTTCTGTCAACCTATAAAAGACCCTGGAACAGGGCTGAAAAAGAATTAGAAGAAAAGGTTGTGCTCTTAAAGGAAAATAAACCTGCTTTAACGGTCAGGAAAGCACAAGAAATCCTTGGAAAGGAAGGAATTAAGATTTCTATCAAGGGTATATGGGGAATATGGAAAAGGTATGTATTGGCTGGAAGGTCGAAAAAGGACTCTTATGCCTCGTTTGGTCAACTCACACCTGAGATAAAAGATTCTCTCAAGAGGATAAAGGAACTGGTCAATGAGGGAAGGGTTAAAGAGGCATCAGGGATTGTAAATGTCCTGCCTTCTTTTCCCAAAGACCCTGTTTTGAAAGAGATTCCAGAAGAACTTCTTACTCCGAGAAGACAACTTGACAGGCTTTTTTTCTCTTTTGGAGAGATTCCTTTTCCTCAGTTTTGCAGGAAGGCAAAGAAGATCCGAAAGGCACTGGAAAAGAAGGGTGAGTTCTATTCCTCTATTTCTGCAGGTTTCATGGAATGCCTTGCACTTAGCTGGATGACGGCCCCCGAAAAGCAGCTGGAACTTATTAATCTACTCAAGGAAAAAACTGAGGGGATTCGGGAACCAATATTCCAATTTCATCTCTCATTTCACGAGGGGATAATCCATTCCAAATTCCTTCATTTTAATGAAGCAAAGGCTTGTCTTAAACAATGTATAAGATTGCTTCGTTCTTTACCTTACCCTATTTTCTTTGATTGTATGGCAAGTCTTCTGACTAACATGACTGATCATAAAAATATCCTCTTTTATTACCAAAAGGCACTGGAGACAGAAACAGATGAGAATGACCGCAAGATTCTTTTATGGAAACTTTCCCTTACCCATGCAGTTGCTGGTAGATATAGAGAGAGCATAAGGTTACTTCGGCATGCAGAAAAACAGATGGAAGGAACCCGTTCTTCGTTTGCAATAGTCAATGCATATTGTGCATTTGGACGAGGTGATATTCTACGAGCGTCCTCCCTTTTCAAGAGTGCATTGGAAGGATCTGAAAGTGGACAACTCCGAAATTATCTTCAGGCTGCATCTTTAGGGCTTGCTGAGATTCAGGCTGCTCTGGGAAACAAGAAAGAGGCAAAAATTATCCTTCATAAATACCTGTCTCTACTTAGAAAATATAGAATGGAAATGGAGATTCTAATAAGAAACATCCTCTTAAGGAAAGTGTTGGTCAATGAACAAATTCAAGGATTTCCCATGTTATACCTTTTTTCTCTTCTTCAGAATGGGTGTAAACGAGGTGGATACAAGAAAGCACTGAGGTTTGCCCAGGACAATGGTCTTTTGGGTTTTTTTCACCGTATTATTGTATTCTTTCCTGAACCTGTAAGAGACCTTCTTGAAAAGGGAAAATCAACAGGGCTTCCAAAGGCAATTTTAAGACTGCCTGTTTTTAACAAAGAAGTTCCCGTTTATCACATTAGATTTCTCGGCAATTTGATTGTTCACAAAAACCAGAAACGTTTAGCTGTGAAACTGCAACCCAAGGACAGGGCCTTTCTTATCCATCTTGGCATTAAAGCTGGAGAGCCAGAGAAGGAAATTTCCCTTAAATCCCTTTACAATAATTTCTGGAAGAAGAGCAAGCATCCCGCAAGGAATCTATCCCATTTACTTGTCAGAATTAAAAAGGCAGTTAATCTTCCTTCTCATTTGCTCGAGGTCTCATATAAAAAGGATAACCCTGTTTTGGTAAACAAAGGAGTCCATTTTATTACCGATTATGATGAATTTCAACAATCGCTTGCACAGGCAAAGGCACTTTTGTGTGCAGGTGAATGGGGATTTGCGAAGAGGGAATATCTGCGGGCATTCAAGTTGTCACGGGGTGAGCCATTCAGAAAAATGTACGATGACTGGTCGGATGATAAAAGGCTGGAGGTAATCTTCAGTTACGAGAAGGAAATCCTCTCTTTTGTTAAAGAACTCATCTCCAGAGGTAGAAAGAAAGAAGCAGAAAAACTCCTAAAAAAGGCAGAGAAGATAATTCCGAATTCGGATTTAAGAATGCAGACAGATAGCCGCAGGCTTTAGAGACCGTGCAAAAATACCGTTTTTAGGTAGGCGCAGGCTTTAGCCTGCGAATCTGAACAACAGGCGAGGCATCTTGTCTCGCTGTAAGTCAATTAAGTCATCGAGTAATTTGGTAATTGGAGTCACTTACTGATACTCTGATTTTCTGATACTCTGCTTCTCTGATGCACTTTGCGTTTATTCTCTTGACTTCCCAATAATATTCTTGTAATATATTCAAGATGAAAACCGCGTCGAATTCAGAATCCGATAGGGCTGAACTTATTTAAAAAGACGAAGAATAAACTGGTATCACAAAATGTGATACCACACATTCAAAAGAAGTAAAAGAATATATCATTTCTTTGTAGGAAAGATGCAGAATTTGAAAATCTCAAACAATAAAACCAAACCTTTGAGATACATTTTAGAGTAATCTAAATTCTATATTAAACAGTTACGTAAGGAGGAAATCTTGAGAGGATTTATAAAGTTTTGTTCTATTGTAA
>SOKM01000160.1 GCA_004375785.1 Candidatus Cloacimonadota bacterium
AAGTTGGAAGTATCGCCTTTATCGAGGGTGATCTCGTATGCATTGGTGGAAAACTTATCCGTAATGAATATGCTCAGATAGACGGACAAATCGTGAATATATCGCTTCCCTTTATGCGTCCTGTTATGCATTATGTGTTTAAGTATATTAAGCCTGAAGATGGAAAGACCTTTAAGCCTCGTTTCAATCCTTTCGTTAGAAGAATTATGATATTTTTTATGTATATCGTTAAGATTATCGCCCTCGTGGTTTTTATTTTCCTGATTCTTCTCTTTTTCAAGGGTGGTGTCGATAGGGTCTCAGATGCAATCGAAAACCATTTCTGGAAGACTGCACTTGCTGGTTTTATAGGAATGTTACTCATAATTCCCCTCACTCTTCTACTTATCGTGCTTATCATAGGTATCCCTCTTGTTCCATTACTCTGGATTGCCGTTGTAGCTGCTTTGATATTCGGGTTCGCAAGTGTCACTTATACTATAGGAAAGATTGCTGCTGAAAAGAAAGGGTGGAAGGATAAGTCACCATACATCCTTGCTCTTATCGGACTTGTTGTTGTTGAGATTATTACATTTCTTGGAAATCTGGTAATAATCCCCGGTGGTCCATTTGCAGTAATAGGCGGAGTTATAAAGGTGCTCGGATTTATTATCAGTTATGTTGCCTGGATTATTGGATTTGGTGGTGTGATATTGACGCGGTTCGGTGCAAAAAAGTTTGGGTGATGTGTATATGAATTGAGTGCCATATTATATTTTTTCCACACTAACAATCCTGTAGGTTTTCTTGTGGTAGTTATCAAAAAATGACTCGCCCACCTTTTTCCCGAGCAGCTCTCCTGCGAGTGGGGAGGTATGTGAAACTACCTCTTTATGCGGGTCGCTATCCCAGGGACCCAAAATCAGAATTTCCCTTATTTTCTCTTTTTTAGTTTCCTCTAAAATAATGCGTGTTCCGATTCCCACCTCTCCTTCTATATACCCTATATCCTCAATAGGTCTTGCTTTTGATAACTCATTTTCCAGCATGTTCGCTCTGTCAAAAAGCCTCCTCTGCTTCTCTTTTGCTGAGATGTAATCAAAATTTTCACTCAGGTCACCCTGTCTTGCTGCTTTTCCTATTGCCTCACTGTTGGCGGGAATCTCTATTTTTAAGAGATGGTCAAGTTCCTTTTCCTTCTTTTTAATAGCTTCTCTGGTTACATAGAAAAACTCTTCAATATCGGTTTTTTTAAGAGTTGGATATTTTGTTTCTGCAAGTCTTTCCAAGACCTTTTTATCTTCAGAGTCTATTGCAACCGCTTTTTTTATAATATCAATGAGAATCGTGATTTCCTCCTTTGATGATGTCTCAAGTGCCCACCTGTAAATATCAAAACAATACTTTGAAAAGACTGCCTTTGCCTTTGACCTGATTTTCTGCAAAGCATCCTTTTTTGCCGTAAACTCGAGCAATGTTTCAAAAAGGATTATTGGTTTATCTACTAAATCGGTTTTTTCTTTACCTTTCATAATTCTTTCAGCACAATAGAGAAAACATAATGGATTTTTATAGGGGTTCTGTAAAGCCTTTAACAATAACTCTTTTGTATTTTCTTTTTTTTCTAAGATTTTCTGTGAATGACTTCTAAGCCAATCATCTGCTGTTTCGAGAAAGATCTTTTCTGCAATTATGTAATCTTTCTCGCCGAGATTCAATAACAGTTCCTTTTTATATCTCTTTTGTGAAAGATTGCTAATCAGGAGTATCTTTTCACTTCTTTTAATATCTTTCAGTAAAAGGTCAAGACCATCCTTTAAGCTGTTTTTATTTCCCGTTACATTAGTTTGTATAAAAAGCAGCTCTATTCTTTTTTGCAGTGAGATATCTTTCTTTCTCAAAATTTCCTCTACATAGCCAACCCACCTTTCTTTTTCTTCCAACGTTAATCTTTCTCTTGAGATGGCGAACAAAAACTCTATTTTTTTCTGGGTATCACTAATTGACTTTATAGTCTCCATTGATAATCTTTTTCTTTTAGAAATGCGAGCCCTGGTAAAGACATATTTATTACCCTTTCTCTGTATCTCGATACCTTTTGATTGTGCTTCTTTTTTTGCTTTTTCAATGAAAGTTTTCCATTCATCATCATTTACTATACCTTTTAACATTGGTTTCACCCTCTCCTGAGAGAGGGTCTCTTCATTTTTTAGCAGTAATTTGATGAGAAGAACAGGATTTTCTTTTTTTAATGAGAGTAAATAATCTTTTTTTTCTATTTTAAGAACAGGAAAATCATCCTCTTCAAGTGGAGAAAGGATGTTAAATGCAAGCTCAAGGCTGATAGAGTGTTCTGGAAGTGCTGGAAAATCGACAAAGAGCCTATTAAAGAGTAGGTCAATGGAAACTATCTTTCCCACACCCCAGGTTTTATGAGCGACATATCTGCCAGGACAAAAGTTAAGCAGTTTTTCAAGGAGAAGAGTAGCATCTTTAACATTTGCTTTGCTATTTATTTCAGCCTTTTCGAGAAAGTTCTCTATCTCGCTGCAACCACTGTAAATAGTTCTGTAAAAATTCTCCAGCCTTCTCCTTAGAGTAACTTTGGAACCTTCAATTTCAAGCATTCTCTTTGCAATTTCTATAACATCTCTTGGGAGTGGTTTTTTCTCCTCCAGGGAGAGAAGAAAAAGGTCGAGAAGTGTGAATGCCCTCTCAAATTCTTCTAATGTTTCAACCTTGCTGGCAACATCAAAAGCATAAGTTTTATCAATTGCTTCAGCTTCAATCAGCTGCATCCATAGGTCTTCAAGGGTATCAAAATCCTTCTTTCTTAAGACCTGGAGAAGCAGTCTTTTTGTCCACTTTAACCAGGTTTCTTGCTCCTCGGTTTTTTTATAATAATCTGTAAGTTTCTTCGAAAATTCTTCCGGTCTATTTTCACCTTTTGCAAGCATTTCCCAGAATGGAATTACATCGTTTTCCTTTCCGAGTTTTTCACAGGCGAGGATAATCATTCTTATGATATATCTTTCCTTTTTATCCTGTTCGTAAAGTTCAAGCGATGCTGAGAGGAGTTTCTCCCATTCCTTTTTTTCTTTAAGTTCTCTTAGTTTTTCCTTATAATCCATTAATGTTTTTTACCATTCAAAATTGTTTAGGCTGCATCTACCATAGAAAAGCGAGGCAAGATGCCTCGCCTGTTTTTTATGTAAGACCAGGGTTGTTTGGTTAGTATTATCCTTCTATAATTTTGATGAGGACCTTTCTTTCTCTTGGCCCATCGTATTCACAGAAGAAGATTCCCTGCCAGGTGCCAAGCATAATCTTACCGTTCTCTATAAAACAGTAGTTGTCTATGCCCGTGATGGTTGATTTTATATGTGCGTCTGCATTTCCTTCAAGGTGTTTATAATTTGAATGATAAGGGATAAGTTTATTTAATTGTTCCTGAATATCTACCACTACCATAGGGTCCGCACTCTCATTGATGGTAATGCCGGCTGTGGTATGAGGAACAAAAAGCCAGCATATTCCCTCTGAAATACTGCTTTCACTTACGATATTTCGTACTTCTTGTGTAATGTCAATAAGTTCTATTCTTTTATTTGATTGGACTTTTAGAATCTTTATCATTTGAATTTGTTCCAAAGAATTAAAAGGGGGGGCATTTTGCCCCCCTTTTTGTCTTACCGTAGCAATGTAATTTTTCTTGTGAGTGACCTGTCACCGACAGTCAATCTGTAGAAGTAGACACCCTGAGGTAATGGATTTCCCTTTGAGTTCTTAGTATCAAAGGTTACCCAATGTGATCCGGTTTTCTGTTTCTCGTTAACAAGTGTTCTTACTTCCTGACCTAAAAGATTATATACTTTCAGGCTGACATCGGCTTCGTTGGGAAGTGCATAATATATCCTTGCATTTTCCTTCACCGGGTTGGGATTGACGGGCAGAAGAGAAAGGGAATAGGTCTTAGTTCCAATTATTCCTTCACTCACTCCCTGTATGGATGATGTATACGTCCTTATAAGAAATTCAGCTCCATCTCTTTCCCTGTAAGGTGCCCATGAACCAGTAAATTCCCAGCATCTCCTTGAGAAAGGTCCATTCTGTTCCAGTGTGTTTCTGGGGAAGGTGTCTCCAAGTTGAATCCACCCGACATAAAATTTACCAGAGTATATCGAACATGCTGGTGAAGGGATGGAAATTGTGTAATAATCAAAGAATCCTGAGGCAGGTATCCAGATGGTATCTACATAGAGTATTGTTCCGGGTGAACCATTTGGTCCATCATCATCCATGAATAGAACAGGGCAATTTACACCATTTGGTGATGCTATTGTAACCATTACCGAATCGATTTTTATAGGGTATTGAGGTGGTTCAAACTCCTGTCCCCACCCACCTCCTGCTCCGAGCCACCAGGTTATTGATGCACTGGTCGGGTCTGAGTCATACGTCATCCAGCCAGGGATGGTGATTACTTCAATCTCTACATCCTTGGAATTGTTTGTTGGATTTATATCCCCTGAAAGTATTGTCTGAATAAACGCAAGGTAATCGTTTACAGCGGGTGGAGTCCAGTCAGGAGTAAAATATAAGGTTGTCTCAGCACCAGCTACAAGTCCACTTACTGTAATGGTATCTGTAAAATAACTTGTGTATGTTGTATCCCAGAGAAGACAGGAAACAAGAAAACTTCCGGCATCCATATTTCCATAATTTCGAATCTTGGTCGAGATAGTATATGGTTCATTAGGGTAGATGAAAACACCTTTGCTGCCAGGGTTTAATACTTGACTGATTCCTATGTCAAGTGCCTCGTAACTTGTTGATTCGGGTGGAATGAATTTAACCGCATAACCTGAATCGGGCATTGTATAGTAGAAGACCTGCAATCCTACATTACCAATTACATTCTCTATGCCGGCACAGTCAGAATCAAGGTAGAAGTCTCCAACCTGTTTGCCATACTGGAAGTAGATACAGCTGTCCTGGCGGGTAAGTATCAACTGGAACGTATGTGCACCAATAAGACCTCCGAATGTCCATGCTGGAACATCAATGTATGAAATGATAAATGTATCCACATTATTTGTATAATAGTAACATTCACCTGAATCACCTTCAAAAGATATGTCTGCTCCGAGTGGAATGAGAAGGTCGTTTGGATGATTGGTGCTTGGAATGAAGAATCCACTACTTCCCTGAGGCACATAAACGTCGCCATCCGAGAATGAAATTGCACCATTTGAATTTACATAGAACTCATTGACCAGATACCAGTAGTAAGGGAAATCGAAACCCATTGGGTAAGGTCCGGTATTGTCGTCATCGCTCATGAAATCATGGACAGGAACCCCTATGCCTGTTATATCAATCCAGTTGTATGTTGGACCACCTGCTTCATCACTGTCTATCCACTCATAACCATAATCATCTGGTCCTCCTGTGCCACGGAATGAAACCTCACCTTTGTGATTTGAAACAGAGGTCTGCATGCCAGATAGTGCAATTGAAATAAGTAGAAAGGAGACCACGAAAAAGAATTTCACTTTCATTTATTACCTCCTTAATTTGTTTAAGGGCTGTTAAAAAACTTTTCACCTCCTTTCTTATAGAGTTAAATTTTTACTACATTAACATAAATTTATATTTTTTTCAAGTCTTTTTTTTGAAAATTTCTTAAAAAATTTAGAAATTTTTGATTACACAGATTAAAGTCCAGATTACTTAGATTGAAATATCGTGTGCGTTTCTCTACTTTTCCTCCCGAAAGGCATTCTCAAAATACTCTATCTCGAATACAGATTTTTTTCTTGTCAGGGAGAGGACATCGAATCTAACGTCAATTTTATCGTAAAGGTCATTTGTTATAAGATAATATTTAGCAGCCCTTATAATCCTTCTTTGCTTTTTTCTGTTCACCGCCTCCTCCGGACGGCCAAAATTATCAGATTGTCTTGTTTTAACTTCTATAAATGCAATGAGATCATTCTTTGTTGCAATAATATCTATCTCACCTACTTTGGACCTGTAATTTGTTTTATGTATACTGAAGCCCTGTTTTTTTAAAAATGTAACGGCTCTCTTTTCTCCATCAGAACCAATTGCTCTTCTATTTAACATCGTTGTGCTCTATAAAATAAGGTAGTAGTATCTTTGTATATCTAAAAGGTGGAGCATCTCACTCCATAATGGATGTTAAGTCGCCAAGTTTCACAAAAGCAATGTGAGGCAGGTACGTAATCTGTGTAGTTCTGTGTTCATCTGTGGCTACAATTTCTTCTTGGCGGTAATTAGTTTGAGAGGTTTAAAACTCTTTCTATGTATTTTACAAGGACCAACTTTTAAGAGTGTTTCAATATGATATTTTGTTCCATATCCTTTATTTCTTGAAAACCTGTATATCGGAAACTCGATATCATAAAGTTCCATAATTCTATCCCTGAATACCTTTGCAACTATGGATGCTGCTGCAATTGAAAAACATAGGTTATCACCCTTTTTTATGCCGGTCTGAGGTATGGGGAGCCTGGGTATCACAAAGCCATCAACAAGGATATGGTCGGGAAGAAACTTGAGTTTATCAATGGCACGGTACATAGATTCAAATGTTGCTCTAAGAATATTTATTTTATCTATTACTTGAGCATCAACGCACCCGACAGCATAAGTTATTGCGTTATCTATAATGTCTGAAAAAAGCCTTTCCCTCTGGAGAGGAGTAAGTTTTTTTGAATCCTTTATCTCTTTATTGCAGTAATCTTTTGGTAAAATTACAGCAGCAGAAACAACTGGACCTGCAAGAGGTCCTCTTCCCACCTCGTCCACACCTGCTATAAACTCTGTCCCCTCAATCCACAATCTTTTTTCGTATCTGCGCATGTTAGCTTGCTTCCTTTATTTTTGCTTTCTTTCCTTTTCTTTCTCTTAGATAATAGAGTTTCGCTCTTCTCGTTTTTCCTCTTCTTATTATCTTTATGTCTTCAATGTTGGGAGAAAAGAGTGGGAATATCCTCTCAATTCCAATGCCCTGAGTTACCTTTCTTACAGTGAAAGTCTGGCTTATTCCTGCACCCCTTTTCTTTATAACAGTTCCCTGAAATCTCTGTACTCTTGTTTTGCCTCCCTCCTGAATCTGCACAAAGACCTGAATTGTATCACCAGAATTAAAAACAGGGATTTCTTTTTTTTCGGTCTCTTTCTTGTTCACATTTCCTCCATTTATCTTTTCTTTGAACCCAATAGATCAGGACGGCGGGACATCGTTTTCTTTAGCGACTCTCTTGTTCTCCACTCCTCTATTTTTTTGTGATTTCCCGAGAGAAGGATTTGAGGAACGGTCATTCCTTGAAATTCCTGTGGCCTTGTATAATATGGCGCATCAAGTGTTTCTGACATAAATGAGTCGCTCTCTGCAGAGTTAAAATTACCCAGAACCTTGGGTAAAAGGCGTGAAATAGCGTCAATAATTACTAATGCAGGAATTTCTCCCCCACTCGTGACAAAATCACCTATCGAGATTTCTCTATCAATCAGATGATTTCTAACCCTTTCATCAACCCCTTTATACCTACCACATATTAATATAATATGTTTTTTAAGAGAAATTTCCATGGCAAGTTTTTGGTCAAACCTCTCACCCTGGGGAGAAAGTAATATGATTTCACTTTCCTGTTTTCGTATTGCCTGGAGTCCATTAAAAATGGGTTCTACTTTCATAATCATTCCAGGACCACCGCCGAAAGGATAATCATCTGTTGTTCTTGCTTTATCCGTTGAATAATCCCTGATGTTGTGTATATTTACTTCTATTGCGCTCATATCCATCGCTCTTTTTATAATAGAATATTTAAGGGGGGTGGTGAAAATGTCAGGAAAGAGTGTCAGTATGTCAATTCTCATCTTATGTGACTCCAAAACTCCTGTCTACAATCATTTCTTTCTTCTCAATGGAGATATTTTTTATCGCTTTTTTAATTGCAGGAAAAAGTATCTCCTGCCCGTTTTCTTCAACGATAAAGATGTCATTTGCGGGTAGTTGCCATACCTCTTTTAGTCTGCCTATAAGTTTCCTTGATTCATCGTAAACCCTAAGTCCAACAAGACTGTGGATATAATAACTGTTTTTGCGAAGGTCAAAAAGTTCTTCCTCTTTTATACAAAGCGTGCTTCCAACAAATCTCTGGGCACTTGATATCGTATTTATGTCTTTGAACCTGATAATTGCAGTATTTTTGTAGAGGCGGCAGTAAGATATGGTTAGGATTTCTGATTTACCATCTTTTATTTTATAGATTGTTGGGGTTCTCGTCAAGCGGTCGGGAATATCGGAAAGGGTGAGAACCTTTAATTCTCCTTTGAGCCCATGGGTTTTGACAACCTTTCCAATTGGGATAAATTCATCATTCATCTACTCAAGGATTTCAAGGACAGCCCGCTTACCCGATTTCATTGAAGCCGCGGTTATGATAATTCGAATTGCCTTTGCCGTTCTTCCTTCTTTACCAATGATTTTTCCCAAGTCTCCGGAGCCCACTCGAAGCTCGAAAACAGTGGTTCTTTCTCCCAGGATTTCTTTAATCTGAACCATTTCGGGGAAATCGACAAGTGATTTCGCAATGTGCTCTATCAGTTCTTTCATCGTCTACTCCTTCTTTTCAGATTTGACCACTTTCTTTTTTACCTTTTTCTTCTTCACCGCTTCCTTTTCTGTCTCTTTCTTTTCCTTGACCTGATGTGTTTTTAATCTTTTAATAAGGCATCCAACCGTATTAGTGGGTTGGGCTCCTTTTGTCAACCATGATTCTACTTTTTCAAGATCGAGGACTATGTCGTCTTCATTGCGAGGATTATAGTGACCAATTGTCTCTATAAATTTTCCATTTCGTGGGCTTCTTGCATCTGCTACCACTATTCTATAAAATGGTTTCTTTTTGCTACCAATTCTTCGTAATCGTATCTTAACCGCCAACTAGACATTCACCTCCTTTCTATAAATTTTAATAAGTAAATATAACACATTAAATGGCTATTGTCAAGACTTTAAGAAAAGATTTCTGAAAAAATCAAAAATCTTTGATTTCTGTGGGAATCTGTGGCTTAATTAAGTCTTATTTTAATAGATTTTTTAAGATTTTTAAGTTTTCGGGATAGTGTTCCTCACCACCTGGTGTTTCAAGTATCATTGGAAAAATTTTGAATCTTTTATCATTTAACAGCAATCTGAATCCCTCCATCCCTATTAAACCTTTCCCTATATGCTCATGCCTGTCCACCCTCGTTCCCAGTTTCTTTTTTGAATCGTTAAGGTGGAAAACGAAAAGATTCTCAATGCCTATCACTGAATTAAATAATTTAAATGTCTTTTTATAAGTATCCTTATCTCTAATATCATATCCTGCTGCAAATGTATGCGCTGTATCGTAACAGATTCCAATCTTTCCGGGATATTTAACGTATGCCATAATGTCCCTTAAATGTTCAAACCTGTAACCAACATTTGTTCCCTGTCCTGCAGTTGTTTCGAGCAGTATTTTTAGGTTCTCTGGTTGTTCCTGTTCAATTATCCAGTCGAGGTTTTTAGCAATTCTTTTCAAGCATCTATCTTCGCCATCACCCATATGAGCTCCGGGGTGGAAGATAAGAAATGGAATTTTGAGGGTTTTTGTTCTTTGTATTTCTATCAGAA
>SOKM01000191.1 GCA_004375785.1 Candidatus Cloacimonadota bacterium
TGAGCATGAAATTGCAAACCGAATCAGCTAAAACAGAATTTCAGTTTGAACTTCCTCACTCAGGCGGAATCTATTTCATAACCATTGAAACTGCCGGAATTAACATAAGAAGAAAAATCACAATTCTCAAATAAAGGAAAAACTATCTGAGTAAACCCCGCACTTTACATAAGTGCGGGGTAAATCTGTGTTCATCTGTGGCTAATTTTTCTTGACACTGATGTTCCCTTGTGGTATGAAACCAGAATGCAAAATTTTGAAATATTAAAGACACCTTTTTTTTTGTTATTATTATTTCCATCAACACTATTTTCCTCAGCAAAAATTATTACTGCCACAAGAACAGAGGAACGGATAAAAATTGATGGTAAACTTGATGAACCCTCCTGGCAATTAGCTGAACCGTCAAGTGGTTTTATTCAAAAATATCCTGTAGAAGACACCGTTCCATCAGAATCTACTACTGTCAGAGTGTTATATGACAATAAAAATCTCTACGTGGGGGTTCGTGCATTTGACAGTGAGCCTGAGAAAATCCTCGGCAGGCTTTCAAGAAGAGATACATGGTCAGAGTCAGACAACATTACAGTATATATAGATAGCTATTGCGATAAAAGAACAGCTTATACATTTCAAACAAACCCTGTTGGAGTAAAACTCGACTGGTACATCTATAATGATTGGTGGTCGGATTGGGATTGGAACGCTGTATGGGACGTTGGGACAAACATTGACTCACTTGGATGGACAGCAGAATTCTCCATTCCGTTTTCAATATTGCGATTTCAAAATACAGATAGTCTCACATTTGGCTTTGAAGTTAACAGGTATATAAGTAAAAAGAGGGAAACAGATGAGTGGCTACTTATCCCAAAAGCAGCATCAGGTTTTGTCTCACTTTTCGGGACACTTAGAGGAATTACAGATATTCCTACCCCCAGGCAGATTGAATTTTTACCTTACGGAATGGGAAAACTAACAATGGAAGAAGGAGAAAAGGATTACTTCTTTAATGCAGGATGTGACATAAAGTATGGCATAGGTTCTAACTTCATTGTTGACGCAACGGTAAATCCAGATTTTGGACAGGTAGAAGCAGACCCATCTGAACTTAATCTCAGCGTATTTGAAACATACTACAGCGAAAAAAGACCCTTTTTCATGGAACGCAAAGACCTTTTTAAGACCGATTTTCAACTCTTTTACTCACGTAGAATAGGCAAATGCCCCGGATATTTTAGCGTTTTGCCGGGTGATGTTGTCAAGGAAAGACCTGATTTTACAAAGATTCTTGGGGCTGTAAAACTCACAGGAAAAATGAATGGGTCAAATTTCGGCTTCCTTGAGGCAGTAACATCACCAGAGTATGCAGTTGTTGATTCCTGTGGTGCGGAGAGAAAAAGATTAATTGAACCATTAACGAACTATTCAGTTTTCCGCCTAAAACAAGATGTTTTTGAAAGTTCAAATGTAGGTTTTACTGCAACTGCTTGTAATAGAAAAGAGGGGGAATTAGCCTATTCAGGAGGTTTTGACTGGAATCTGAAAATCTTAAATGACTATACACAGGAAGGTCAGATTGCGTTCAGTAAAACAGACAAAAAAGGATATGCAGATTATTTTAGATTTGGCAAAACTGGGGGAAAACTTCTTAATTGTGGAATATCATATTCTGAGGTTTCGAAATCATTTGATATAAAGGATATGGGTTACATATATCGAAATAATAAACGGAATGCAAATGGATGGTTTTCTATTTTTACGAGTGCCCCCTGGTGGATAACATACAGGATGGGTTCGAACTTCAGTCTTTCAGGAACATGGAATTTTGAGAGAGTTTCCCTTTACAGAGGATTCAGCAGTGGTTTTTGGATTACATTTAGAAATTATTGGTGGATAAATATGTTCCTGGGGCACCATTTCCCCTCCTATAATGACTGGATTACAAGAGGAGGACCAGCACTCTATGTCACTCCTTCAAATAATTTCAGTTTTGGTGCTTCCACTGACTCAAGAAAATCTGTGTCAACCGGTATATATGCAAACATTGGATATAATGAATCAAACAGCTACTGGCATTCATACTTCCCTTTTATTAGCCTGAAGCTACTGTCAAATTTAAAATTATCAGTCTCACCTGAATATTCTCATTCATTTAGTTATGCAGAGTGGGTTACGAATATAGATGATGATTTTGATGGACTGATTGACCACTATGTTTTTGGAGAATTAACAATGGATATTCTTAGTGCAAGCATACGCTCAGATATTGCTTTTACAAAAGACCTCACACTGCAGTTATGGATGCAACCTTATATAGCAGCTGGTAAATATTCAAACTTTAAAGAACTTATTGACCCGGATAAATATGAATTTACGGATTTTGATTACGAACCAGAAATATTCCCTGACTTCAATCAGAAGTTTCTCAAAGCAAACATCGTTTTAAGGTGGGAATATTCACCTGGAAGCATAGCCTACCTTGTCATTACAAATGCACTTTCTGACTTTTCTAATCCAGGCAATTTCTCTCCTATCAGAGACCTTAAAACTGTCTGCAAAGCAAAGGGAGAGCGAATCTATTTGATCAAGATAAGCAAATGGTGGAGTATATAGCAACTAATGTAATGTATCATAATTATCTTTACAGACATTCTTTCGCTTCTCTTGAGGGCAGGTTTGAAAAAGGTGTCATTCTGAGTAATCCTTTCCATATTGACCCTGGAAGAATCTCTGACATAGATAAAACCGAGATTCTTCGGGCTTCTTACGAAGCCCTCAGAATGACAAGTACTATATAGCTATTTGCGTGACAGAACACTAGTAAAATCTTTGTGGCTCTGTGGCTGAATTTTCTTGACAAAACATATTTTTCGTTTATACTAACCAAAAAATGAGACGATTATGAAAAGTGGACTAAAAGATACTTCTTTCTTTTTAACTGCTATTATCCTTGACACTATTGTTCTATGGGCAGCTTTCTCTTTTGCATACTGGTTAAGGTTTACAGCAAACTTAATACCTCTCAGTAAGGGTTTTCTTTCATACCATTATTTTATGCTTATCTCCTTACAAATTATTGTTATATGGATTCTCGTAGGTTACTTTGCAGGTGCTTACGATACGAAAAAGATTTACCCTCTTCCAGAACAATTTTATGATATTTTCAGAAATACTTTACTTTCTATAGTAATTGCCCTTGCATTAAGTTTCTTTTACAGCCCTTTTTCCTATTCAAGGATTGCACTGATAATTGCTTTTTTTCTCATCCATTTCTTTGTTGCTGCTGAGAAACTTGTTTTCCGTGCTCTTAAAATATACCTTTTCAAGAAAGGTAAACTTCTCAGCCAAATTCTTATAGTTGGCGAAAAACCTATATTACAAAAAACTATAGATGTAATAAAAAAAGATAAAGAATTGGGATTTGAGATTGTGGAGGTTATCGAAAACATAAAAAAGGATGGGAGAGAAACTTTCTTTAACAAACTGCGAAGTATTTCTGAGAGAGTAAAAAAACAAAATATAGAGTTTGTTGTTATGGCTTTTCCATTCGAAAGACATAAGGAGATTAAGGAGGTTCTTCTCCGTTGCAGGGACCTCCATATTAACTTCCTCTTCGTTCCGGACCTTTTTGAGATAATGATATCCAAGGTAAATGCGCTTGACCTGAATGGTATGCCCTTCTTTGTTCTTAGACAGGCGCCGCTCGAAGGATGGTATGGACTTGTTAAAAGAATAATTGATATTGTCTTCTCAAGTTTTTTCCTGATTCTTACCTCACCTATCTTTGTCATTATCCCTATAGCTATTAAGATTGACAGCAGAGGAACAGTTTTTTACTTACAAAAAAGGGTTGGAAAAGATGAAAGAATATTCAAGATAATAAAATTTCGTTCAATGTTGCAAGATGCAGAGAAAAAAACAGGTCCCGTTTGGGCTGATGATAAACAAGATAAAAGGGTTACAAGAATTGGCAGAATCATAAGAAAGACACACCTTGATGAAATTCCCCAACTGCTAAATGTCATAAAAAATGATATGAGTCTTGTTGGTCCAAGGCCCGAAAGGCCAGTCTTCGTTGAGAAACTAAAGAACCAGGTTGATGGATATATCTTTCGTCATGCAGTGAAACCTGGACTCACAGGGATAGCTCAACTTGAGCACAAACCAGATAGTTCAATTGAGGATGTTAGAATAAAACTGAAATATGACAGATACTATATGGAGAACGCCTCATTTAAACTTGATTTTATACTTATTGTTCGAACCATCTTCACCCTGGTAAAAAGGATAAGACACTAACAGGGCAGGAAGTACTTATAGAAGGATAAAGGATAAAGGTTAAAGGATAAAGTGTAAAAACTGATCTTATTGACAGATGAAAAACCTAAAAATAGACGTAGTTCTTGGGACAAGACCCGAGATTATTAAGCTATCACCAGTCTTATCCGAGCTCAAAAGGAGAAAAATAAGATATCATCTCGTTCATACTGGACAACATTATTCTTTCAAGATGGATAGAATCTTTTTTAAGGATTTACGGATACCAGACCCAAACTATTTACTGGGCATTGGACCCGGAACCCATGGAGAACAGACGGGGAAAACCCTTATTAAAATAGAGAAGGCCTTTTTGAAAGAAAAACCTGATATTGTCCTTGTCGAAGGAGATACAAATTCTGTTTTTGCCACTGCACTTGCTGCAGTAAAGCTCGGGATAAAAGTAGGGCATATTGAGGCAGGTTTAAGAAGTTTTGATAGGAAGATGCCAGAAGAAATTAACAGAGTTCTTACAGACCATATCTCTGACTACCTTTTTGCGCCTACAACAATGTCGAAAGAGAACCTGCTCCGTGAAGGTATAGATAAAAAAAAGGTTTTTGTGACAGGGAATACGATTGTAGATGCAACATTAAAAAACATTAAGGTTGCAGAGAAAAAATCAAAAATACTTTCAAGGCTGAGCATCTCGAAAGATAACTACTTTTTGTTAACTCTTCACAGAGCAGAGAATGTTGATAATAAGGAAAGGCTAAAAGAGATTATTCTAACTATAAAGGAATTATGCAAAAAGTATCTCATTGTTTTCCCTGCTCATCCACGAACGACTAAACGGCTGAGAGAGTTTAATCTTTCAAAGGATGTTAAAAAGATTAAGAATCTCAAAATTATTGAACCTGTTGGATATCTTGATTTCCTTAAGCTTGAGGTAAATGCCAGTCTTATTCTAACGGACTCCGGTGGCATTCAGGAAGAAGCCTGCATACTTAACGTTCCGTGCGTCACGCTCCGGGAAAACACTGAAAGACCTGAAACCATTACAATTGGGTCAAATATTATTGCTGGCTGGAAAAAAGAGACTATCACTACTGGCGTTCACAAGATGCTTAAGAAAAAAAGAAGATGGAAACACCCCTTCGGCATCGGCAACTCCGCTAAAAAGATAGTCGATATTCTATTGAGGTAGTTTTTAATGGTAGCCTCGTATCGGAGTAGCAGAGCTTGCTCTGCGCCTGGATGGTAGGAGCAACCCTTGTTTACCACGTTAGATATGAATTTATCTAATGGGGCGGTTGTCCTTAGTCGAATGGTTTAGCCTGCGTATCTGAACAACAGGCGAGCCCTGAACCGTATGGTTCAGGGCGAGGCATCTTGCCTCGTTTTTGATCTGTATTGCCGGGGCTTGTCCCCGGCATTTTTTGTAGTGGCAGACCCGTGCCTGTCGCGTTAGAGGAATTCCTCCAACGAGATGCATCTGCCCATTTGCTCTGCAAGTTAACTCTCAATGACTCCTGATGATGGGGGCAGGCGTTCGGTTCATTTTTTTAAAATCTGATAATCTGTGTTTAGATGATTATTATTCAAGCGATAGGTTATCTTTTACATTTGTTAACCTGCCAGTCGTAATGTTTTTCAACAAAGGCTATAAATTTCGATCTGTCTTCTTTGAAATAAAAAGAAAGAGTTAACAGCTTCAAAACGTTTGATCTTTCAAACCTTATTAATCGGTTCATTGAAGAGAAAGGCAGAAATGGTTGACACAAAATATTAATTGGATGTTTCTCTATACTGTTATTTTAGTTCTTTCTTTATTTCCGATATTTCTTTTTTCAAATTCGGAATGTCTTCTTTTGCGACTTTCCAAATTCTATCCAGATTTACACCAAAATATTCATGAACAAGGAGATCTCTCATTCCTGCTATCTTTTTCCAGGGTATATGAGGATACTTGACTTTAATTTCTTGAGGAATATTTTTTACCGCTTCACCTATGATTTCTAATCACCTTACAACAGCATCTTGAATTTGCACATTACTGATAAAATCATCCTTGTTTATTGATAGTGTATATTCTTCTATTCTCAAAAGACTCTCAATAATGTCCTCAATTTGAACCATTACATCCCTTTTCATAAGATTTGAACCTCCGCATTTAATATTCTTTCTCTTAACAAAGATTTAATGGCTTTGTATTCTACTAAATCAACTTTTTTACCCAGGGCTTCTTCAATTTGCAATTTTATGCCAACAAAATCAAGCAGACTTATGTCTTTGTCAATTTCAACCAATATGTCTATATCACTATCATCCCCTACTTCACCCCTGACAACTGATCCAAACAATCCGGCTCTGGTGGCACCATGTTGTTTTAGTATTGGAATAATTTTACTCTTTACTTCTTCTATAGACATAATTCGACTCCTTAATCAATAAATTATTCAAGATACAATATTTTAAAAACCTCTTTTGTATCGACTGAATGACAAACTCTGATAAATTACAATTTATCGAGTCAGTCAATTATTAACATTATACTATAAAATATAGAAAATTCAAGATTTTTTTCTCGTAGGTTAACCAAGATGGTATGTTGACCTTGGATATTCAAATGTCCATTCGTGGGGTTCCAATTGTCTGAACCTCAATTTTTCAATTATCATAATAACTCCTTTATGTAATCAGAGAAAAACAGAACCTTTTTTGAATCACCTGAGGCAAATAAGAATGGTCCTACGTCTCTGGCTAATTTTTGAAAATCTGAATTCCTGCATTTCGACAAAAGTTTACTTTTCAAATCTTCCCTGCCTTTAATTTTTAATTTTAACTTCAAATAGTCAAAATTTGGCATAGTCTTTCCAAAAAGAAAAACAGCATCGTAAAAATCTCTTCCCAATGACCGTTTGCGTTTTAAGATTGCGAATATTTTCTGAGCCAACAATATATCAGACGGCACAACATTTATTCGTAAGAAGACATCAAATTTGTTCAGAATAATTTTATCCTGCCGGTAATTAAATCCTTGAGGCTCAGCATCAACTTCAATCAACATCTTTTCCTCTTTATGATTAGAGAGTCTGTTTTCGAAAAGTATATTTGGAATTCTAAGATAAGATCTATATGCTCCTTTGAAAACATTTTTGGTTTCTACTGCATATCCTTCAAACTGTAATCTTCTTTTTATTAACGTTACCAATTGCTCGAAGTCTTTTTCTTTTAATCCTCTATTATCAAAATCTAAGTCTTCGGAGAATCTTGGGTTGGAATGTATAATACGAGTAGCTGACCCACCCATAAACGATAACTGCTCTCCAAATTTTGAATCAAAGATAACCTCAAGGATTTTATATTGAAGATATTCTCGCAGAAGATTTCTTTTAAATGGCTTCAAGTATTCAGGATAAAAAGATTCTATTTGTTTTATATCAAGCATTTCTCATAAACTCCCAAAAAGTCAACAACCTTTTTCTCAATGTTTTCTGGGCGAATTTTTCAAGAAGCGCATACTGTTTTTGTTCATCAACCTCCTTGAAAAACACATCTTTGTTCATTCGAAGACTCACAAAATCACTCTTTGTCTTTACATCAGGATGAAGATAGAAATAATCTAATACTGCCTTTTCAATAGTGGCTATCTTAAAATGCTTATTATTATAACTAACAAGGTTATAACCAACAAATAAATCAGGTTTTATTGACCGATAACTAAATTCGGCTATTGTGGTTGTGAACCTATAAGTTCGCCGGGTGGAAACAGAGGTTATACTATAGACGCTTTCAGGGATTAAATGATAAAAAGAGAGTGCCATTTCAAGGGAGATATATGATGGACTATATATCTTATTCGCTATTTTAAAAAGGATATTTTCATTAAGTTCTAAATCAGAAAAGATGTAATAGCCTTTGATAATTTTCTTTATATAGCCTTTATTCTGCCATTCATTTAATCTTCTTCTGTGAAAATTTCTATCAATTCTTACAATATCAGAGAGAGAAAAAACTGTAAATTCTTTCAATGACTCTCTTAATTCAACATATCTCATTTTATTTCTCCAAAGTGCTATTTTTAGCACTTTTACGAAATATAATAACGTAATTTAACTCATTTGTCAAGTCCTTTTTTAGACTCTTTCCCACATTTGATGCAAACAAATGTTTAAATTTCTGGAAACATTTAACGAAGGGTTTACCCTCGAGTCATTCCTTCCACTCAAGACCTGCTCTGAGAGAAACGAAGGGGTAAATTTCACGAAGGACTCAGGACAGAACCTGCGGCTACCTTATTCTGTTAACTAATCAAACCAATGAAACAAATTAAACTAATAAAACAAATTTTAACACTTTTTCCTTTATCCTTGAAACTTGTTACCTTACTTCTAATAAGGGGAAGTAGTGTTTGAGGATTTCCTCTGCTTTTTTCCCCTGCTCAGCCATACCCTTTGCACCCCACTGGCACATTCCGAGTCCATGACCGAGACCTTTGCCCGTAAAATGAAAAAAGTCTTCCTTCTTTTCTATCGTAAATGATGAACTCCTGAGTTTATTCCATCCGAATTGCCGTGCGATTCTCATCCTGAATTCCCATCCCCTTTCTTTTTCACTGTCAACCCCCATCTCAGTAACCCTTCCATCAGGAGCCATTTTTATGACCCGAAGCTCCTTGAAAGGCACATCTTCAAGAGGAAGTTCCCATTCCCACCTGTAATGTGGGGAATCGCTGCAATAATTAGAATCTGAGACGCTGACAAGGGATTCGTTCCTTCCTTCAAATATGGATGCGAAATTTGCTGTTTTTCCTCCGCAGGTTGAATGGTAGTATACATCTGCGATTTTATCACCATCCCACAGAAGCAGACCAGCGGTTTCCCTGACTGCTCTTCTTGATGATTCTGTCTCACTCTCTTTTCCTTTGTAAACCTGACAGTGGGTGAGGTCACAGTAGTCATAACTTTTATGTCGTTTAAGGTTTTTGAAAAGGTATGTTTTTGAAACAATTGCCTGTGCTTTCTGCGCTTCAAAGGGTGCCTCTCCCATTTCTGCTCCAACAACACTTGCAAGATAGTCATCTATCACCACCCTGTTTATGATTACAATCTCTTCCATAAGAGGATGAATTTTTAATGTGCCCCTGTATGACCTTTTTATCTTTTCCTTAATCTTAATAGTGCATTCGTCCTTTGAAAAGAACATTGTTTCTTGCATACCATTGATGAACAGATGGTTATCTTTCAGGTATATTGTAAATGTATCTGATGCTGAAATTATTTGTAGTTTATGCGGATGAAAAATCTCAAGAATCCGAACATCAATGGTTGAAATT
>SOKM01000303.1 GCA_004375785.1 Candidatus Cloacimonadota bacterium
ATCCCAATTTTCCTACCTTTGAAAAAAAATACCCCAAAAGACTTGACACTAACTTTCTTAACTTTTTCCTTGACTTTTGATGAAAAAAGATTTATTATACCTCAACAAGAAAAGACAAACTGAGGATATTAAAATATTAAAAAAAGGAGGTTAAAGATGAACTTTTCAGGTTTATTAATTTTCTTCCTTCTATTTACTGTAAATCTTTTTTCTGGGACAGAACCTCTTCGCCATATAGAAAGAATGCTTCCGACTCCTGGTGGTGAAAACAGTTATTTCATACCAGGTAATCCTCCTCCAATAGACAGTTTCTGTTTGGTTTATTACCCTGTGTGGTATGGAGGTTATTTCAGTTCTCCTCAGAACTATCCAAATGCAAAACATATTACAAACGTTATGGTTGGAAGCTACTATTTCCCTGTGGTAATTTGGGAATCAGGCGGTCCCTGGGGACTCCAATCACTTTTTTCTTACTGGAATGATATGTTGAAGTGCTGGACTAATCCTGATAGTTTTACATCGAACAATGGTATGGACACCAGTAGAGGGAATGTATGTGCTGACAGTAAAGGAAACCTTCATTTTGTATGGCATCAATCTGGCAACCCTGATGGTTATGAAATATTTTATACAAGAGCATTCCTTGATACAACAGGATTACTTAGTTACGATGTAGATAGGTCACCTGTTATGCTCTCTGAAACAAATGGTGAAGATGAGTTATTCCCTGCGATGGCGGTTCATGGAGATACTGTTATGATTATCTTTAATGTTGGATACATATTAGATGAACATGCTATTGGCTACAACCTTTCGACAGACGGGGGTGATTCTTGGATTGGTCGAAGCATAGCGTATGAA
Organism: Candidatus Cloacimonadota bacterium; assembly: GCA_004375785.1. Classification (GTDB taxonomy): domain Bacteria; phylum Hydrothermota; class E44-bin80; order E44-bin80; family E44-bin80; genus E44-bin80. The sequence continues at coordinate 862 of SOKM01000303.1, forward strand.
CATAGTTCCACAATGCCCGGCTCCTGGATGCTCTGTTCAATCGCACCTGGTAATCTTAATCTTCTTTCGACAACAACCTACAATGAAGACATGTGGGTATCGTTTTCTTTTGACTATACAGGTAACGGATGTATGGACATAGTAGCACTTCATTGGGAAGCAACAAGTAATACGTGGGCTCTTGAACTGGCTGCTGCAGGACAATCCGGACCTTTTAGCCATGCCCTTTGCTGTCCCGCAATAGTTGTAGATTACAATCAGAATCCTCATATAATCTATCAAGAGAATATGGGAACCGGGGGTGGACTTAGTTCACTTATGGGCTATAATGAATGTGGTCCTGCTGGGACACTATTCTATACCAGCAAAATTGGAGGGACCTGGTCAACACCTGAAAAAGTTATGTTTCCACGATACGAATTTTGTAACTATTTAACTGGGTATCCCTCTGCTGGCATTGCAATGGACAACACTATCTATTTTTCTGCAACGCAACCAGAAAGTGCTACTCAGGATACGAATGCATACCTTCCTTTCAATGTTCATTATGCCAGGTTTGACCCTCAGACGGCCACAGTAACATACTGTGGAAAGGTAAGTCACTTGACATTTGGCGATTCAGCAAATGCCATCTATGTACATATACCATACTTTGTTCAAGAAGTAAACGTCCCTCCAAATACACAGGGACCCGGTTTTACATGGTGTCAGATGTTTAATGGTTCCGGTCCTTCAGGTGTCTACTACTGTCATAAGGATACAATTATTCCGCGGAATGAAACTAAAACTACTTCCACCACCTCTTATTTTAAGTTGTATCAGAATTACCCAAATCCATTCAGAGTCAATTCGCTTGCAAAAGAAGAAGCCATATTCAGATTCTCTCTTCCTGATAGAAGCAAGGTTTCCTTAAAGATTTACGATGTAACAGGACGGGTCATTTCTGAACCTCTATCAGGTAAGTATCCACCGGGTCATTATAACATTCCCTTCAAGCCAAAAAGCAAAGGCATTTATTTCTACAGACTCGAATCGCCTTACAAAACCACAACAGGCAAAATTGTGATTTTCTAATGTAGATTGAAATCTTTTTATTTTTTTATCTCTTATATTCTCTTCCAATCCCTGTTAATTCTATTTTTTCCTTCGAGGTCTCTGTGAACTCTGTGGAAAGATTCCTTTCTAACGGGGTTTTACTTTTGACTTTTAACTTGTAATTACGTTTCCTACGCCTACTGCGTTTATTCACAGCGAAGCGTTCTATTACAGTGAAACGCCTGCCCCGTATGCCACATCTAATTTTCCTTTCTATCATATCGTGGTCATATGGGGTTATATTACAGCCGAAGGCGTTTTCTTACAACGAAGGGCCTGCCCCGTATGCCACTTCTAATTTCCCTTTCTATCATATCGTGGTCATATGGGGTTTGTTTACAGCGCAGCGTTTCTTAACTTTTTCCTTGACTTTTGATGAAAAAGTTCTATAATAATTAAAAAAAGAAGCCTTGCAGGAACAGAAAATTATACGTGGAGGCATGTATGTGTAAATATTTCGCAATTCTAACAGTATGCCTTTTTATTGTGGGCAGTAATGTAGCTTTTGCAGAGCCGTATTCAGAGCCTGGAAGCGACTATGAAGAGTGTGGAAATATGTGGTTCGATTCACTCAATGTCAGATTTGTCGGCAACTGGCCATTTGGACCTTCTTTATCAGTAGCATATGATTCCTCAAGAGATCTTGCTTTCTGCGGCTCAGGTGGCGGCGTCTATATCTTAGATGTATCAACCCCT
>SOKM01000113.1 GCA_004375785.1 Candidatus Cloacimonadota bacterium
GCAGTATTCAGGTGAATTCCACTCCAACAGGAGCACAGGTATTTCTTGATGGCAGTGATACAGGGCGCACAACTAATACTACATTAACCAATGTATCTGCCGGGAGTCATACTGTAGATCTGGTTATGGAAGGATATGAAGACTAGCAGACGAGTGTCTCAGTAACAGACGGACAAACAGCAACGGTTAGTGTACCACTCACAGAGATTACCATAACAATTACCGACATTACGAGTAGCACTATCTGGACGAAAGGAGAAGAAGTAGAGATAAAGTGGGGGACCAGCGGGTCTGGAAGTTCTCAGGCTGTTGCGAATACAGGTGCCGGATTAGATCCTTTAATACATCAAGTAATACATCAAGGAGGAAGAGCATTATCTCCGTTTCAAAGAAGAGGTTTTCAGAAGAGGCGTTTTCTGCGAAGTGCAATAAAGGAGAGAAGAAGCTTAGAGGATGTAGCTTCATCTGGAAATCGGGACATAATCTCAAGTAACACATCTAAACCTCAAGGTATTTCAGGAGAGATTTCTTCCTCTGCAAAAGAAAGTGATATTGTTCATAAAAGAACAGAAGATATAAGGGATATAAAGAGAAGTAGCAGAGTTGGAATAATAAATACCCCTGTCGTTCCTCAGATATCTAGTGGTAAATTCGCACAATCAGGGGAGATAAGAGTGTTAGGTTTGTCTAATGTGAAGATTGATTTGTACAAAGGGGGCACCTTTATTCTACATATTCCTGAAACCGGAGAAAGCATAGAGAATGATGGCTCGTATAAATGGATAGTGAATCCATCTCTTGAGGACGGGACAGACTATAAGGTGAGATTCTCCAGCACCGATGACTCCACTGTTTACGGAGAGAGCGATGCGTTCTCGATCGAAGAGAAATCAATAACCGTCACAGAGCCTACGAGTAGCACTACATGGGCGAAGGGTTTCTCAGCCACGGTTGAGTGGGACTACATGGGCACTATTGACAATGTTAAGATTGACCTTTACAAGGGGGGCACGTTCAATCAGACGATCAAAGACAGCACTCCGGCAGCGGATAAATCATACACTTGGGACTCTGTTGATCCAAACCTTGAAGACGGTACGGATTACACGGTGAGGGTCTCCCTGGTTGATACGCTCGATGTCTACGATGACAGTGAGCAATTTAAGATCATTAGCTTTCCCGAGATTGAATGGGTGCAGGTTCCGGCTGGCTATTTCGAGATGGGAGACAATTTCAACGAAGGGGCGGGGCATGAGCTGCCCGTTCATACGGTGTATCTGGATACCTATTATATGTCTAAATATGAGGTGACTTTCGAGCAGTATGATGCATTTTGTGATGTGACAGGCCGCAGCAAGCCCTCCGATTATGACTGGGGCAGGGGAGATAGGCCAGTGATATGGGTTTCCTGGAATGATACCAAGGCATTTTGTGATTGGTTGTCTGCAAGGACGGGAGAAAATATTCACCTTCCTACCGAGGCACAGTGGGAGAAGGCAGCGAGAGGGACAGACCAGAGGAGGTTTCCATGGGGAGATCGTTCACCTGACAGCAGTTTAGCAAATTATGGCGAAAATAATATGAAAACCATGCCTGTAGGTTCATATCCTTTGGGCGTATCACCTTATGGGATACATGACATGGCGGGTAATGTTCATGAGTGGTGCTCTGACTGATATGATGCTAATTATTACAGTATCTCTCGCACGCTTAATCCTCCGGGTCCTTTAAATGGGACCGATCGTGTGCTACGGGGGGGGTTGCTGGAGTAATCCTGCGCACGGCATTCGATCCTCAATTCGAAACCTAGACCGCCCGTCCGGTAGCTACATCCTCGGCGTCGGCTTCCGCGTCTGCAAGGAATAACACTTTTAACTATTATGCTTTTACACTTTTATACAGCTCTCCGATGCGAAATCCGGAGAGCTGTCGCTTATTTTGATAATTATTATATGAATTAATAACTCCATGCAGAAATTTAATAATACTAAATCTTCTGCCCAGAGTAGATCAAAGGAACAATCAAAAGCAGATAAAGAAAAAAGATAAAGAAAATGATAAGAGAAAATAAAATATTATAAAAGAGCAGCGTTTCTCTTTTTAATCCTTTCCTCTTGGTTACTTCTTAAATATGTGATGAAACATTTTTGTCTCATTTGATTTCTTCTGACTTTTTTGTTGCGATCAACTTAAATTGACATACAATTTTTCCTGTGCTATTTATTTGAGGGATTTAAAGAAAAATTATAGGAACTCGGGGAGAGCTTTACATCAATAAAGAGTATCCGGTATATAGTGCTTTTTATGGTCAAAAAGCTATTATTGTGATCAGAAAATAAAAATGAAGGACGTTTTTGTATGAAAGAATGTCCAGCATGCGGCAAATGCCTGGATGACAGCCAGACTAATTGCCCTTGTGGTGGGTCCTCTTTGGATGTTCATCTGAATGGCTCCTCAATTATAGATGGAAAATACCTCCTGGAACGCTGCCTGGGCAGGGGAGGGATGGGTGCTGTTTACAAGGCGCAGCACATTGAGCTCCAAAAATTCTTTGCATTGAAGCTTATCAAGCATTCAATTGTTGCAGATCCCTCATATCTTGCTCGTTTTCGAACCGAGGCAAAAGCACTTGGAAAACTTGAGCATCC